>NZ_CBDRIY010000010.1:0-165586 GCF_965344335.1 Nocardiopsis eucommiae | reverse complement strand
TCTGGGTTTGTGCGTTTGTGAATGTTGGTGTGGGCAGCCCTGTGTGGGCGCAGGCGTGGGTTCCCCTGGTATTGAGGTTAGGCGCTTGGGGTGGGGGCTGTCAGGGGCGGCCACGGGGGGCTGTGGACAACCACACACGCGGGTCACATCGTCGTGTGCTGCGGCTTGGTGATGTGCGCCTACGCCATGTCGTAAGCTGGAGGATACGAGTGCTACTACGCGCTGCTACTGCTCAAGGTGGCAGCGCTTTTGAGTGTTGACGGACGGGTTGGATGACTGAGGACAGCCGATCGGGAGACCGCGAGGACTCCGGAGCAAACGACCACAGCGGTAGCCGCTCCGGTGAGCCTGGCGGTCGCGGGCGCGGTGACGATTCCCGTCCCCGGTCTGGCTACAGGGGCTCCCGGGACGACAACAGGGGCGGTTCCGGCGGCGGTGAACGCCGCAACTTCCGTGGTGGCGACGACCGTCGTGGCGGGTTCCGCCGCGATGACCGTGGCGGCCAGCGAGGTGGCCCCGGTGGTGAGCGCCGCGACGACCGCGGTGGATACCGTGGGCGCGACGACCGTCGTGACGACCGTGGCGCCAGGCGCGACGACGACCGCCGTGGTGGCGGCCGTGACTTCCGGGGCAACGATGACCGCCGTGGCGGTTACCGTGGCGGCCCCGGCGGCGACCGCCGAGACGACCGTGGTGGTTATCGCGGTGGTCCCGGTGGTGAGCGTCGAGACGATCGCGGCGGATACCGTGGCGGCGAGGGCCAGCGCGGTGGCTACCGTGGCGACCGGGACCGTCAGGTCGGCGGGCGTGACGACCGTCGTGACGACCGTGGCGGTTACCGTGGGCGCGACGACCGCCAGGGCGGCGGGCGTGACTTCCGTGGCCGTGACGGGCGGGACGACCGTGGCGGCAACCGCGGCGGTCGGGGCCGTGACTTCCAGCGGGACGACCGCCGTCCGCAGCGGGACAACCGCCGTGACGACCGACGCGATGATCGCCGTGACGACCGCGACCCGGCCGACATCGCTCCGCCGCTGCCGGACGAGGCCACCTACGACCAGCTGGACAAGGACACCAAGCGCGACCTGCACTCGCTGCCCAAGACCCTGGCCGAGCTGGTCGGCAAGCACATCGTGGCGGCCGGTCTCCTGGTGGACGAGGACCCGGAGCGTGCCTACAAGCACGCCGCGTACGCGCGTCGCAAGGCCTCCCGCCTGCCTACGGTCCGCGAGGCCTCGGGTATCGCCGCGTACACCGTGGGCAAGTGGCAGGAGGCCCTGTCCGACCTGCGTGCGGCCCGCCGCATGAGCGGTCGGGACACCTTCCTCGCGATCATGGCCGACTGTGAGCGCGGTCTGGGACGCCCCGAGCGTGCCCTGGAGATCACCAACGACCCGGCGGCCAAGGACCTGGACGCCGACGAGCGCATCGAGCTGCGGATCGTCGCCGCCGGTGCCCGCCGTGACATGGGTGACGTGAAGGCGGCCCTGGCCGAGCTCCAGGTTCCGGAGCTCAAGGAGCGCCGGGCCCGTCCCTACGTGGCGCGCCTCTTCTACGCGTACGCCGACGTCCTGGAGGAGCTGGGCCGCAAGGAGGATGCCCGCGAGTACTTCGCGCGCGCATCCTCCGTGGACCGTGAGGGCGTCACCGACGCGGACGAGCGTCTGGCCGCGATCGAGGGTGTGGAGCTGGTCGACAGCGACGTCGAGGACGGCGTCGTCTGGACCGACGTCGAGGAGGAGGCGGACGAGGCCGCGGCGGAGGCCGAGGCCACCGCCTCCCGTGAGCGCCGTGACGACAAGGGTCGCGACCACCGCCGCGACGATCGTCGTGACGACCGCCGAGGCGGACGTGAGGACCGGGGCTGACCCCCTCGGAACACCGTGACGGAGCGCCGCCGAGTGGCCCGGAGCCACTCGGCGGCGCCGTCGTGTACCTGGGGTCGGTCCCCGAACGGTACGACTCGGTGGTGTGCCTGACCTACCTGGGGGATCGCCCCCTCATGGTGCGCCATCGGCGGCGGGCCTGGGAGTTTCCCGGCGGCCACCGCGAGGGCGGGGAGGACCTGTGCGCCACCGCCCGGCGGGAGGCGTACGAGGAGGCCGGGGCCACCCTCGCCGACCTCCGGCCGCTCGGGTACTACGTGCTGTCGGACGGCCACACCACCGTGGTCACGCACGCCCGTGTGAGCGCGCTGGAACCCCTCGGCGGTGAGTACGAGACCGTCGAGGCACGGGCCTTCGACCAGCTTCCACCGGAGCACGAACTCTCCTGGGCGGACGGTCTGTACGCGTACCTCCTGCGTGTGCTCGGACTGCCCGGGGCTCGCTAGGGCGTCCCGGGCACCGCACACCCACGGCGAGACCGGCCCACATGCCGACCTCGCACGCGCGGGCCGACCTCACGAACCCACACGCCTGACGTGGACCCCTTCGACGCCGACCGCCTCGTACCCGAGCCGGTCGTTGATGGCGAGCATCGGCTGGTTGTCCACGTGGTTCTCCGTGAAGGCGTGAGTGATGCCCCGTTCCCGAGCCCGGTGCAGAGCGGAGACCTTGGCGCACCTCGCCAGCCCGCGCTCCCGGTACCCGCGCCGGGTACCCGTCATCGAGGACCCGACACGGGTGTCCCGATCGGACATGTAGGCGGAGAAGGAGACCGGGGCTCCCTCGTGGAGCATCACCATGCTGATCTCCAGATCGATCAGCGGGTTCTCCCAGACCGAGCGCAGCCAGGACTCGTAGGGAACGAAGTCGCCCTCCAGCTCACCGGGTTCGTCCTCGTCGCAGGCCCTGTCGAGCTCGTAGATCGGTCGCGGGTCGTCGGCGAAGTCGGTCATCGGTCGCAGCTCGAAACCCTCCGGCGTCTCCGGCAGGTCCGGCAGTCCACCGAGGTCCAGGCCGAGGACGTGGTGCTCCTCCCGCAGTTCGTACCCGCGCTCCCGGGCCGCCTGACGGAAGAGTTCGCCACCGGCCTGGACCCCCTCCTGCGCACTGTTCACGCGCAGGGTGGTCGCGCCCTTCTCCACGAGGACGGTCTCCGAGGCGGTGAGGAGCCGTTCGACGAGGTCGGCGTTCCGGTGGTCCTCGGCCAGGGCTCCGATGTAGCTGCGGCCCGTGCGGGTCCCGTCCTCGTTGGTCTGCAGGCGACTCAGCAGGTGTCCGACCACGGTCTCGCCCTCCACCGCGACCAGGCGGGTGTCGTCCATCCCCGGGAGCGGGTGGGACATCCGCCACCGCGTGTGCTGTTCCGTGAGGACCAGGCAGGGGAGGGAGGCGCGGATGAGTGCGTGGGCCTGAGGGGCGTCCGCGGGGCGCAGGTCACGAATCAGGGGGCTCATGCCCGGAGGCTACGCCGATCGGAACCGGGCGCGCACGTGAATTTCGGGGTGCTCCCAGGCCTCCCGGCCCCACGGACGAGGGCTCAGGCCCGCTTCTCCTCCGACTTCCGCCTCGCCTCGGCCTGCTCCTGGGCGAGCCGGTCCAGCCAGTGCACGATCCCGCTCACGTTGGCCTCCGGGCCGCTGAGCGTGTCCAGGATGGCGGCTGACCCGCTCGAAGTCCCCTCCGGGAGCGGCTTGTAGCGGCTGATCACCTTGTCGCGCACCATGGCGATGGCGTGGTCGAGGTCCCCGCCGGTGTCCCGGGAGTCGCGCACGGTCTCCACCCACAGTCGGAGTTCGCTCTCGGCGCGGGCGATGGTCTCGGTGACGGCGTCATGCGCGCCGAAGTGGGAGAACATGAGCCGCTGCGCACCGATGTCACCGAACAGGCGCAGGGTGCGCAGGCAGGCGTCCATGTCGAAGTCCGGCGGCGGGGTGGCCGGGCGCAGGTCTCCGGTCAGGGGGTTGTACACGCCGAGGGCGTCTCCGACGTACAGGTCACCGGTGCCGGTGTCCACCAGCCCCATGTGGTGCTTGGCGTGGCCGGGCGCGTAGTGGGAGACGAGCTTGCGGCCCGCGCCGAGGTCGATCTCCCCCGTCTCGCCCACCGCCCGGATCCGGACGGCGTCGGTCGGGTGCATCCGCCCGAACAGGGAGTCGAGCCGTTCGCCCCACACCATCTTCGCGCTGGCCATCAGACGGCTGGGGTCGGCCAGGTGGCGGGCGCCGCGCTCGTGCACGACGATCTCGGCGTTGGGGAACAGGGCGGCCATGTCCCCGGTGCCGCCCGCGTGGTCCAGGTGGATGTGGGTGACGACGATGGTGGCGAGGTCCTCGGGGGCCAGGCCGAGCCGGATGACGGCGTCACGCAGGACCGGTGCCGAACCGGCGGTGCCGACCTCGATGATGCAGGGTCGTTCGCTACGGATGAGGTAGGCGGAGACGACCCCCGGATAACCGGCGAGCATCGTGTCGATCGCGTAGATCCCGTCACCGAGCGGAGTGATCCCCTCGGGCAGTCCGCTGACGTCCACGTCGTCGTGCACGGCGGGCACCCCTCTTCCTCAAGCGTCCTGTGGTCCGCCACGGACCGAACCCGACTCTAGGACAAGGATGTCACGGCAGCTGAGGGCGGGGTCGCCCGCTTGTCCACAGCCCCGGAGACTCCCTTCCCTCCCCACCCCGCCCGGGTGATCCTGGAAGCAGCACACCAGGACGGAAAGGTGCCCTCGTGCCGACACCCACCTCGTCGAACACCGCCCACCACGCCACCCCCGAAACCGACCTCACGGAACGCCCCGACGGACACCGGAACGACGTCTTCGTCGTCGGCCGGGTCACCGCCGCGCCCTCGGAACGCGAGCTCCCCAGCGGCGACCGGCTGGTGACCTGGCGGATCTGCGTGGCCCGCCCCGACGTGCCCGGTCGGAGGCGCGCCCGAGCCGACTCGATGACCCTCGTCTCCTTCGACCCGCGCCTGTGCGCGGCGGTGGAGGGGTGGCGGGTCGGTGACGTGGTCCGGGTGACCGGTGAACTACGCCGCCGGACCTGGCGCGGCTGGAACGGAATCCACAGCGTGCTGGAGGTGGAGGCGGACTCCGCCTCGCGCGTCCGGGAGGCGGATCGGTGATCCGGTCACCAGCCCAGGGTGGCCAGGGCCTCGGCCGCCGAAGACCTGGCGGGGTCGATCGACTCGTCGGCCCAGACCGCCGCGCACAGGGCGCGCAGGCCGTCCAACCGGTCGCCCTCCCCGGTCAGGTGGACCGTTCCCCGGACCGAGGTGACGGTCCATCCCCCGCACTCGGTGCGTGCGGTGTCCCCGTCGACACGGCGCACCGGGCCCGGGTGGGGCTCGTTCATCCCGGAGACGTCCCACGCCAGGTAGCGGGGGCGCTGGTGGGCGGGAGCGGCCAGGACGTCGCGGGGCGTGGCCACCCCGGACAGCACCAGCAGACCGGCGGCGCCGTGCACGGTGGCCCCCTCGATGTCTGTGTCCAGCCGGTCTCCCACGATCAGGGGGTTGCTCGCGCCGGTGCGCATCATGCCCTCCTCGTGGAGGGGGCGCATCGGCTTGCCCGCCACCACGGGCTCCACCCCGGTGGCGTGCGCGATCACCCGCACGAAGGAACCGTTGGCGGGGGTGACGCCCCACTCGGTGGGCGCGGTGGCGTCGGAGTTGCTGGCCACGTAGAACGCGCCTCGCGAGACCGCGAGGGTGCCCTGGTCGAGGAGGTCCCGGGTCATCGATCGTGAATAGCCCTGCACGACCGCCACCACCGAGTCCGAGGTGACCGTGACCGGCCGGAGCCCCATCCGGCGCACGGCCTGACGCAGCCCGGTGTCGCCGACCACCAGCACGTCGGACCCCTCCGGGAACCGGGAGGCGACCAGGCGCGCCGCCGCCTCAGCGGAGGTCACCACGTCCTCGGGGGCGGCGGGGACCCCCAGCTGGGTCAGGTGTTCCGCGATCCGAGCGGGCGTGCGTCCGGCGTTGTTGGTCACGAAGGCGACCCGGGCTCCGGCGGCACGGGCCTTGCCGACGGCCTCGGGCGCGGCGGGCACGGCCGCGGGGCCGATGTAGACCACGCCGTCCAGATCGAGGAGCATCGCGTCGTGGAGCTCGTTGAGCGGGCGGTCAGCGGCCTGCAACATGGTGTGTGGTCCGATTCCTTGTGGCGGGAGAGGTCATCTCCAGGCTAGGCCGCCGGGGCCTTCCCGCCGCCGGGACGCGGATGTGGGCTCCGTCGCAGCCGGGCGGTGCTCGGTGAGCCACCCGACGGCGAAGTCGACCGCGTCCCCCAGGGAGAACAGCCGGGCGGTCGCTGAACCCACACGTCCGAGGGTGACGGCGCCGGTGGCCTCGAACTCGGCGCCCAGCCGTGGGAAGTCGCTCTCGTCCAGGGCCACACCGGTGTAGGTGACCCACTCGCGTCGACCAGCCGAGTTCCTGATCGCGCAGGAGGAGGGTTCCGTCCTCGGCCGGGGGACCCGGTACTCGGCCAGGTGGAAGCAGGTGCAGGAGTCGTAGCCGGTACCCAGCAGAAGCACACGCGCGCCCGCGCGCTCCATCCTGGCCAGGGGAGAGCTCTCACCGAGCGCGGAGGTGATCGGATGGGGAAGCATCAGGTGTGCCGCTCGCGGACCGAGCGCGGCGAAGGAGGTCTGGGGATGGTCGCTGCGCACCGCGCCGGGCCAGGTGCGGACGCGTTCGGGGATCCGTCCCATGTAGGAGCTGGGGGTGATGGCGGGGTCGAAGGCGGGGGCCTCGGCGCGGATCGTCTCCCACCAGGCCTGGGGCACGGGAGGACTCACCCAGCTGGCGGGATCGGTGTTTCCCATGGTCTGCGTGGGCACCACCAGGTTCCCCGTGGGCCCCACGGCGGTCAGGAGTGCCTGGACCACCGCCTGGTCGGCGCCGCACACCCATCCCAGGGAGCGCAGTGAACTGTGGACCAGCAGGGTGTCACCGGGACGCACTCCCAGGTGGGCCAGGTGCATCGCGAGGGAGGCCGCCGTTCGCGGCCCGTCCGACGGAGAGGGGGATGGGGTGGACACGAGAGCTCCTGTGCTGGTGGACACGGGGGACTCCGGTCATTTTCCCAGCGGGTTCCCCACGAGGCCAGCGGGTTTCGGCGGTCGCTGGGCCGTGGCATGATGCGATTCCCAGGGTGTTCGTGAGGATGAGCCATCGAACTTCAAGCGGAGATAACGCCCCGAGGACATGGACGCCCTGCGCCATCGTGACCAGGGCGTCCACCAGGCCCGTGCAAACCCGCACCGCACCGGCTACGGCTCTGGCGAGGAGGCCGGTGACCGGCCGCCGTCGCCGCTGTGGGGATGCCGCGCCCGGGCGCTCCGAAGACGTGAACGAGGCCGATCGCGCCTCCGCTCGCCGACTGGCGGCCGCCGTCGAACGGGCCCAGCGCCGCCAGAAGCAGCAGCCCCTGCTCTACGCGTATTCGAGTGGCCCCTTACCAGCGTTCGGTACGGGGCCACTGTCGTCCTCCAGGACGAGAATCTACGACGCAAAGGAGCGGGCTACTGGTTGTCGCTCCACCCCGCACATACCTTGCCCCGCAGGTCAGCGTGCTTCACTGGGACGAACGCCTGGGTGAACTTCACCCACTCGTCGCAGGCCAGGCACTTCATCCGGCCGTTGCGCCGCTGGTTGGCCACGGTCTTCGTGTGGTGGTACGGAACAGTTCCATCAGGTGAGGAACCGCGGCATTCCTTGAGCCGGTATCCCCAGCCTGAGCGCTCGTTGATGTAGTGCTTCTTGCGCAAGCCGTCCTTGCGCCTCCCGATCTTGCGGTCGCAGTAATGGCACATCCTGGCCTCCCGATTAGCGGTTGATGGCGGCAGCCAGGATCACCAGGCAGATGATGACGGCCGTGGTCCACGGCCAGTCCGAGTACTGCCCGTTGAAGTTGCGTGGGGCCACAGGTGTCTCCGAACACTCAGGGGGAAGAGGGAACGGGATCTGAGTACCACCTGTCAGTGACACTCCGCAGCGATTGGCCACAACAGGTCACCGGCTTGTGCTGTTCGTCCGACATCTTCCGCCTGCGGTCCCCGTCTCCACGACGCCCTGGTCCTAGAAGACGCGGGCTCTGGCCCGGTACACGCGTGCCTCCGGAGGACCTCGGGAACCGAGGATGGGGAGGGGAAGCCGGTCGGGTACGGGTCTGCTGGGGCTGGAATTCCAGGTGGCGTGGCCGCAACCCCTCACCCATCAGTGATCAAGGACCAGCACACCGATGCCGGGGACGCCAACCCTTCGCGCCACCGGGAGCTGCGGCTTCCGCTCCTGCGTCGCTCCACCCGGTCACCCGGTACCGTTGCCGAGCCTCGCTGCGCTCGGTGGTACCCGGCCCCCGGCGTGCTCAGCTCCAGGACCTCCGACGCTCGGGCCGCCGACTCGTACAGCAGCCGCCACAACGTCTTCTCCCGGAGCGCGACTCCCTCGCGGACGAGCAGCTCCTAGACCACGGCGCGGGTCAGCGTTCGGATGCGGTCCAGCGGGACCGGGCGACAGGGGAGCCGCCGCAGGGGTTCGCCGGTGAGCCACCCCTGTTTCGACCACCACGCCAAGGAGAGCGCGCGCAGTCGGGCATTGACGGTGATCGATAGGTAAACCAGGCCGTGACCTGGTCGGCGTCGGCCTCGCCCTCCAGGACGTCGAGGGAGGCGTCCGCGCCGAACTGGGCTGTGAGCCAGCGGCGGGTGGTGTCCCGGTCCCTGCTGCGGAGGGATTCGCGCGGTCCGTGTGTCGGGTGTGGGCCCCGGGGTGCGGGCACCAGGTGACCCCGGGGCGGTCGCCTACTTCTGGTCGGTCGCGGAGTCCGCCGACTTCTCGGACTGCGTCTCCCCGTCGACGGTCCCGTACCCTCCTCCGCCACCACCGCCGCCGCCTGAGGCGGGGCAGCCAGCGGCCAGGAGTACGACGGCCGACATGGTCAGGGCCATTCCGGCGATCCTGCCCACGGGCCGTGCCGGGGCCTTGGTACGTGTGCTGTCGTCGTGCATGGACACTCCCGTCCGTGGCCCCGGCATCCCTCCAGGTGAGCAGAACACCACCGAAGGCCACTCATGGTGATTACCGCACGACTCATCGTAACGATTTGGCGTCGGGTGGCACGGAAGGGGAGCCCTGTGTCCTTCGGAGAGGTCACCGGTCAGTCGAGGACCCGCATGACCAGGCCCGTGCGGGGTTTGGGGCCGAACGACGTGGACTTGCGGGGGGTGAGCTCGCCACGGTCGGCCACGGCGTAGACCTGTTCCACGCGGAGCGGGGGCACGATCACCGCCGTGCCCTTCTCCTCGCGGGCGGCGGCCTCGGCTTCGGCGGGGTCGTCGTGGATCATCCGCACCTGTTCCTCCGGGAAGTTCCACAGCGGCAGGAGCACCTCGTGCAGCGCGGCCGTGGCCAGGTGGCGCCAGTCGGGGGAGTGGTCGGGCATGGCCTCCCGGAGCACGGCCTCGTCGAACCCGCTCACCAGGTGGGCGTCGCCCTCGGCCGACACCAGGAGCAGAGCGGGGGCCCGCCTCTCCTCCAGGAGCGCCGGGTCGGCTTCGGTGACCGGTTCCACTGTGGCCACGGTCCGGGCGGCGGCCAGGGCCTCGGCGGTGTCCAGGCCGGGCAGGACGCGGTGGATGGCGCCCAGCTGGGGTGGGTGGGTGTCGCTGTCCACGAGCAGGGCCAGTCCGTGCGCCCAACCCGGGTCGGTGCTCTCTTGGCGCAGGCGCCGGTAGGCGGCGTAGCGGTGGTGCCCGTCAGCGATCAGCGCGGAGCGTCCGGCGAGGTCGCCGGTGATCTCCCGTTGGATGCGGGGATCGGTGACCGCCCACAGCCGGTGCTCGGAACCGTCGCGGGTCCGCGTGGAGACCAGCGGCCGACGCGAGGTGGTGGCCTCGGTGGCCGTGGAGGCCGCGCCGTTTCCGCCCCGGTACAGCAGGAAGATCGGTTCGAGGTTGGCGCGGGCCACCTCCATCAGGCGGAAGCGGTCGCGTACCGGGGGGGCGGCCACGTCCTCGTGCGGGCGCACGGCGGGGTCGGGCCCGTCGTCGGGCAGCCCCAGGGCTCCCACCAGTCCCCGTTGGGTCCGGCCGTCGGCGGTGACCTGCTCGTAGACGTAGAGCGCCGGTTCCTCGTCCAGGGTCAGCACCCCGTCGGTGATCCAGCTCCGCAGGAGGTCGGCGGCGGCCCGGTAGCGCCGGGAGGCGGCGTCCTCGGGTGACTGCCGGGAGAGCTCGAACGGCAGTGTGACCCTCGCCGCGTTGTGGGGGTCGGAGCGTTGGAGTTCGCGTGCCTCGTCCGCGTCGGGGATGTCATAGGGCGGCGCCAGCAGGCGTGAGATGTCGAGGACACCGTCGATGAAGCGGTCGACATCGGGGGCCGCGTAGCGCAGCCCGCGGAAGGGGGCCAGGACGAGTGGTTGGCGGGACATCACAGCAACGTACCCGTCAGAGGACGCGCCGCAGGCGGAGCATGTCGCTCAGGGTGGCGTCCACCTTCAGCCGACGGGTGATCAGCGCCACGGCCGGGTCCAGGCGGTCCTCGGCCAGGGCGACGAGGTCGTCGCTGGTCACGGTCACCCGGACCTGCGCGCTCCCGGAGGCCACCAGCGGCCCGGGGGTGACGTCGGTGAGCCCGTCCACGGTCAGCCGCATGTCGAAGGCCGTCTCCAGGTCGGGGACGATCACGCGCACCGTGCGTTCGCGGATGTGTTCCCGGCGTCGGTCCAGGGGTTGGGCGAGAATGCGCTCGTTCGCCCGGGCGATGCCCTCAAGGCACGCGTCGATGCTGCTCATGGGCTCATGATGCCCTATGTGCCGGACGCCCTCCGGAGGTCGCGCCCGGTGTGGGCTCCGTCGTTTGCGTGCCACACGCGCCCGGCTCCCGGTAGCGTTGGCGTCGAACCCCCCTGGAGCACGAGGCCCCTCCCTCCCTGCGCCCTCCTTCCCTTTCCTCCTGCGGTCCCTTCAAGGAGCACGTCATCATGGTCGTCGACGCGGTACGCACCTATCTGGACGCCGCCAATGGCCTCACCGAACTCTCGCGCAAGCAGGCCGTCGCGGCTGCCAAGACCCTGTTGCGCGCCAACGGGGCGACGCCCACCGTGGTCGTCCCGGAGGGCGAGGCGCCGCCGAGGGTGGGTCAGAGCATCCAGACCCTGGCGGGCGAGCTGATCGAGACCAGTCAGGCCAACCGTGCGGCCGTGGCCGAACTGGTGCGCTCCGAGGTCCGTGGCGCGCTGGAGCAGATGGACATGGTGCCGCGCGCGGAGTACGAGCGGATGGTCCGCCGGGTGGCGGAGCTGGAGCGCCGGATGGCGGCCCGGCACGCCGTGGAGCGGGTGCTGGAGCCCCGTGGTGGCGCCTCCTCGGAGCTGCCCGTGGAGGAGAAGGCGCCCGTGGCGCGCGTCGAACCCGAGGCGGCGGAGGAGGCCCCGGTGCCCGTGGTGCCTGAGACGGCCCCGGAGTCCGGCGAGGGCGAGAGCGCGCCGCCGGAGGCCGCGGCCGAGGAGACGGCGGCCGTGGCGGACGGTGACGGCGCGAAGGGCGACGACTCCGGGAACCAGGCCCCCGACGGCGCGGCGAAGCCCAAGCCCAGGACGACCCGCACGCGTTCGACCGCCAAGCGCACCAACAAGGGCAAGGGCGCCAAGAAGTAGAGTCCGTTCCGGGCGCCGGAGCACCGGCGCCCGCGCGGGTGGGTGAAGGGACGGGGAGCGATGGATCCGAGCGAGCAGGCCGAGGCACTGGCGGAGCGGACCCTCGGCGCGACCAGGGAACGGTTGGCCGCACTGGACGAACTGCCCACCCATGAGCACGTGGCGGTCTTCGACACGCTCCAGCAGGAGCTGTCGGGTGTGCTGGGCGCGCTGGGACAGAACGCCCGGGGTTCCCGATAGTGGGCGGAACGGCCGGTACCCTAGGTGACCATGGCAAAACGTAGTCGGCTCGACGCGGAACTGGTCCGCCGAGGTCACGCACGCTCCCGGGGCCAGGCGGCCGAGTTGATCGAGAACGGGTTCGTCCTGGTCTCCGGCATGGTGGCGTCCAAGGCGGCGACCCAGATCGGCACCGACCAACCCGTCGTGGTGCGCACGCCTTCGGAGGAACCGGCCTACGTGTCCCGGGGCGCGCACAAGCTCATCGGGGCGCTGGACGCCTTCGAACTGGACGTGCGGGGACGCCGGGCGCTGGACGCCGGGGCGTCCACGGGTGGTTTCACCGACGTCCTGCTGCGGCGCGGGGTGTCGCACGTCACGGCGGTCGACGTCGGTTACGGTCAGCTGGCCTGGCCGCTGCGGAGCGACGACCGGGTGCGGGTGATGGAGCGGGTGAACGTCCGCGAGCTCACTCCCGAGATGGTCGGTGAGCCCCGCCCCGACCTGGTCGTCGGGGACCTGTCGTTCATCTCCCTCAAGCTGGTGCTCGGTGCCCTGCGTGCGTCGGTGGCCCCCGACGCCGACTTCTCGATGATGGTCAAGCCCCAGTTCGAGGTGGGCAAGGACCGGGTGGGCGCCGGCGGTGTGGTCCGTGAACCCGGGCTGCGGGCCGAGGCCGTCTCCGACGTGGCCGCGCACGCCCTGACGTTGGGGCTGGGCGTCGTGGACGTGACCGCGAGCCCCCTGCCGGGTCCCTCGGGCAACGTCGAGTACTTCCTCTGGATGCGGGCCGGGGCCGCCCCGCTGGACCCGGCCGCGTTGGAGCGCGCGATCCAGGAGGGGCCCTCCTGAGGGCGTGGCCTCCTGTCGCAGGAGTCCGGTAACGTGACCCGGCCGGGTGCGGTCGAGCACCCGGCCAGCACCAGGCTTCCCGTGGGAAGCGAACGTAAGGGGACGGCGATGACCAGCGGACGCAGCGTTCTCCTGCTGGCCCACACCGGTCGGCCGGCGGCCGTGCGCAGTGCCCAGTTGGTCCACGCGCGTCTGAGCGCGGCGGGGCTGACCGTCCGGATGCTCAAGAGCGAGGTCGAGGAGCTGGCGGACTCGGGCTGCGTCCTGTCTCCGGTGGATCCGGTCGAGGCGGCGGAGGCCGCTCAGGGCGTGGAGCTGGTCATGGTGCTCGGCGGGGACGGAACCCTGCTGCGCGCCGCCGAGCTCGCCCGCCCGGCGGGCGCGCCGCTGCTGGGGGTCAACCTCGGGCACGTCGGCTTCCTGGCCGAGGCCGAACGCGAGGACCTGGGCGCCACGGTGAACAGCGTCGTCAACCGCGACTACGTGGTCGAGGAACGGATGACCCTCGACGTGGCGGTCTTCAACGGCGGTCGGGGCGACGGTGCCCCGCCGGTGCGTTCCTGGGCGCTCAACGAGGCGACCCTGGAGAAGGCGGACTCGCGCCGCATGCTGGAGATGGTCCTGGAGGTGGACGGGCGGCCCCTGTCCAGCTGGGGTTGTGACGGCGTGGTGTGCGCGACTCCCACCGGTTCCACCGCCCACGCCTTCTCCGCCGGAGGCCCGGTCGTGTGGCCTGACGTGGAGGCGCTGCTGGTCGTGCCGATCAGCGCGCACGCCCTGTTCGCGCGGCCCCTGGTGGTCGGGCCCGAGGCGACGGTGGCGCTGGAGATCCTGCCGGAGACCACACCGGGCGTGCTCTGGTGTGACGGACGGCGTATGGTCGAATTGCCCGTGGGAGCACGAATCGAGATCACCCGTGCCGATACGCCGGTCCGGCTGGCCCGGTTGCACCGTGCGCCGTTCACCGACCGGTTGGTGGCCAAGTTCGGCCTCCCGGTCACGGGGTGGCGGGGACGGGCCGCACACGGACGCTGATCCAGCGCCGTCGCAAGCAAAGGGCGTCAACTATCAGGAGAGGGATCGGTGCTCGAAGAAGTCCGAATCCAAGGCCTCGGTGTCATCGACGACGCCGTGTTGGAACTGTCACCGGGTCTGACCGTCGTCACCGGTGAGACCGGCGCGGGCAAGACCATGGTCGTCACCGGGCTGGGACTGCTCTTCGGTGGGCGCGCCGATCCCCAGCGGGTCCGTCCGGGCGCCGAGCGCGCGGTCGTCGAGGGACGGTTGACCGTGCCCCGGGGCGGCCGGGTGGCCGACCGGGTGCTGGAGGCCGGGGGCGACATCGACGACGACGTCCTGATCCTCACCCGCGCGGTCTCCGCCGAGGGCAGGTCGCGGGCGACCATGGGTGGCCGTTCGGCCCCGGTCAGCCTGCTCGCCTACCTGGCCGACGACCTCGTGGCCGTGCACGGGCAGTCCGACCAGCAGCGTCTGCTGCGTTCGGACCGTCAGCGCTCGTCGCTGGACCGGTTCGCCGGGGACGACCTCGCCAAGGCGATCAAGCGTTACACCACCGCCTACCGCCGCCACCGGGAGGTCTCCGCCGAGCTCGACGAGTTGGTGGAGCGGGCCCGTGAGCGCGCCCAGGAGGCCGACCTCCTGCGGTTCGGAGTCGAGGAGATCGCGGCCGCCGAACCCCAGCCGGGTGAGGACGCCGAGCTGCTCGCGGAGGAGACCCGGCTGGCGCACGCAGACGGACTGCGGGTGGCCTCGACCACCGCTCACGAGGCGCTGACCGGCGATCCGGCCGCGGCCGAGGTCCAGGCCGACGTGGTCGGGCTGCTGTCGGCGGCCCGTCAGGCGGTGGGCGCCGTGCGTGAGCACGACTCCGACCTCGCCGCCATCGGTGACCGGCTGGACGAGGCGTCCTACATCCTCACCGACGCCGCCACCGAACTGGCCTCCTACGCGGAGTCGGTGGACGCCGACCCGGCCCGGTTGGCCGTGATCCAGGAGCGCCGGGCCCTGCTGACCCAGCTCTCACGCAAGTACGGCGAGACGACGGACCAGGTCCTGGCCTGGGCGGAGACCGCGGCCAAGCGCCTGGGGGAGCTGGAGGGCGACGACGACCGGATCGACGGTCTGCGTGCCGAGGCCGATGAGCTGTACGCGCGGATGGACGAGGCCGCGACCGAGCTGACCGAGATCCGGGCCGGGGCCGCCGAGCGGTTCGGGGCGGCGGTCACCGAGGAGCTGACCGCGCTGGCGATGCCGCACGCGCGGGTGAGCGTGCGCATCACCACGGGCGAGGAGTTCGGGCAGCACGGGCGCGACGAGGTCGAGATCCTGCTGGCCCCGCACCCGAGTTCGCCGCCGCTGGCCCTGCACAAGGGTGCCTCGGGCGGTGAGCTGTCCCGGGTCATGCTGGCGATCGAGGTGGTCTTCGCCGGGGCGGACCCGGTGCCGACCTTCGTGTTCGACGAGGTGGACGCCGGTGTCGGCGGCAAGGCCGCGGTGGAGATCGGCCGACGGCTGGCCCGCCTGGCCGGGTTGGCCCAGGTGATCGTGGTCACGCACCTGCCGCAGGTCGCGGCCTTCGCGGACGCGCACCTGGTGGTGGAGAAGTCCACCGAGGGGCTGGTGACGGAGAGCGGCGTGGTCCGGCTGGACCGGGACGGGCGCGTGCGTGAGCTCTCGCGGATGCTCGCCGGACTGGAGGACTCCGAGCTGGGTCGGGCGCACGCGGAGGAGCTGCTGGACAACGCCGATCCGGACCGCGCCTACCCGGCTGGCTGACCAGGGGCGCGGAGGGGTCGTCCTCGCGGTGCCCGTGTCCGAGGGGCGCGGGCACCGTCGGAGTCACGCCCTGGGTTGATTTGCCCAGAAAACGCCGTCCGGTCGCCTGTAGTGACTTACCGTGATCGAGTTCTGACAGTATGCCACCGATGAAGGTATCGGATGCGCTCAGAGCCACAATGCGATTCCGCCGTTCGCGGGCGGAAGTCCCCTTCGGGCTGGTCGCGCCCGTCCGTTCGGACCGCCGCACCAAGAACCTGACCAAACGGCTGCGACCCGGCGACATCGCCGTGATCGACCACGTCGACCTGGACCGGGTCAGTGCCGAGGCCCTGGTGGGCTGCGGGGTCTCGGCGGTGATCAACGTCGCCCGCAGTATCAGCGGACGCTATCCCAACCAGGGGCCCGAGATGATCGTGGCGGCCGGGATCCCCTTGGTGGACGACGTCGACCCCGAGGTCCTGACCCGCGTCCACGACGGGGAACGCCTGCGGCTGGAGGGCGCCACCCTCTACCGGGGAGGCGAGGTCGTCGCCCGGGGCACCCGCCAGGACAAGGAGAGCGTGGCCGCCGCCATGGCCGAGGCCCGCGCCGGGCTCGCCACGCAGCTGGAGGCCTTCGCCGCCAACACCATGGCCTATCTCCAGCGCGAGCGCGACCTTCTGCTGGACGGCATCGGCATCCCCGTGATCGGCACCTCCATGGAGGGGCGCCACGTCCTGATCGTCGTGCGCGGCTACCACTACCGCGAGGACATCGTCGCCCTGCGGCCCTACATCCGCGAGTTCCGGCCGGTCATCATCGCCGTGGACGGGGGAGCCGACGCGGTGATGGAGGCCGGCTACCGGCCCGACATCATCGTCGGGGACTTCGACTCCGTCTCCGACCAGGCCCTGACCAGCGGTGCCGAACTCGTGGTGCACGCCTACCGCGACGGCCGCGCCCCCGGACTCCAGCGCCTGACCGACCTGGGCCACGAGGCGGTCGTCTTCCCGGCGACCGGCACCAGCGAGGACGTGGCGATGATGCTCGCGGACGGCTCGGGTGCCAGCCTCATCGTCGCCGTGGGCACCCACGCCACCCTGGAGGAGTTCCTCGACAAGGGGCGCTCGGGCATGGCGAGCACCTTCCTCACCCGGTTGCGGGTCGGCGGGAAGCTGGTGGACGCCAAGGGCGTGAGCCGCCTCTACCGCTCCCGCATCTCTCCGTGGGCACTGCTCGGCCTGGTGGCCGCGTGCCTGCTCACCATCCTGGTCGCCGCCTACAGCTCGCCGGCCGGGCAGGTCTATCTCACCTTTCTCGCGGCGCGCTGGGACGCGTTCGTCTACTGGATGACGGGGCTGTTCACGTGATCGACTTCCGCTATCACCTCGTGTCCATCGTCGCGGTGTTCCTCGCGCTCACCGTCGGACTCGTCCTGGGCACCACGATGCTCCAGGACCCCCTGCTCAACACCCTCCAGTCCGAGACCGCCGACCTGCGCGGACAGAGCGAGGAGCTGCGCGCCGAGCGCGACGACTCCGAACAGCTCAACATCGGGGCGGACCAGTTCACCGACGCCGTCGCCGCCGACGTCCTGGAGGACCGGCTGCTCGACCGCGAGGTGGTCCTGGTCGCGGCGCCCGGCGCCGACGAGGAGGTCGTGCGGTCCCTGGGCGGGCGCGTGGAGGAGGCGGGCGGATCGGTCGTCGGTCGTCTGCTGTTCGAGGAGGCGTTCCTGGACAGCGGCAGCGCCACCTTCGTGGACGAACTCGCCCTCCAGACCGCCGCTGATCCCGGTGACCTCTCCGGCAACCCCTACGACAAGGCCGGAACAGCGCTCGGACACGCGCTGGCGGTCCCGTCCGAGGCCGACACGGAGACGGAGGGCGCCGAGGGCTCCGAGGACGCTGGCGGGTCCGAGGACTCCGAGGGCCGGGACGAGGAGAGGTCCGACGACTCCGAGGACGGGGCCGAGAGCCGGAGCCAGAGTGAGGGCGACGGTGACCGGGACACCGGCCACGACGCGGCCGCCGTCCTGTCCGCCTTCTCCGAGGGCGGGCTCCTCACGGTCGAGGGGTCCCCGGCGGAGTCGGCCGACACCGTGGTCGTGGTGGCCCCGGCCGCCAACGCTCCCGAGGAGGACCAGGAACGCGTCAACACCGCACTGACCAGCTTCACCGCGGCCCTGCACCAGCAGGTCGGCCCCACACTCCTCGCCGGGGGAGCCGACTCCGGCCGTCCGGGCGGTGTGATCGCCCAGGCACGGGCCCAGGAACGGACCCATGCCACGGTGGACGTGGCCGGGCGACCCACCGGTGATGTGGTCGCCGTCCTCGCCCTGGCCGACTCCCTCGGCGGTTCCGGCTCCCCGTACGGCATCGGTGAGGGTGTGGTCGGCTTCCTGCCCGACCCGCTGCCCGGGCCGGTCGAGACCGCCGAGACCGAGGCGGACACCGACGCCGAGGCGGCGGCGGGGTCCGGCAACGACGAGGCCCGCCGCAAGGCGCCCCGGAGCGGAGAGTGAGGCCCGTGCGCACGACCGCCACGGCCCGGACCTCCGCCGCCTCCCAGGTGGTCCGCGGGCTGACCGGCGCCGCCCTCGGCGCCCTGGCCGCCCGCTCCGCCTACACGGTGCTCAACCGGGTCGGCGACCGGTCCCCGGCCTGGCGGCGCGTCAACTTCCGGGGCCGCACCGTCACCCTCCAGGAGGGCCCGGCCCTGGCCTCGGGCGTGTGCGCCGCCTGCGTGCTCGCCCCCGGCCTCACCCCGCGCGTGCGCGCCGCCGCCTCCCTGGCCGCCGCGTCCTCGGCCGCCTTCGGCGCCTACGACGACCTGGCCGGGAACACGCGGGCCAAGGGGCTGCGCGGACACCTGGGCGCGTTGGCCCACGGTGAGGTGACCACCGGCGCGGTCAAGATGGCCGGGATCGGCGCCACGGGGCTGGCCTCCGCGTATCTGCTGCGCCGGGGACCGCTGGACACCCTGGTGGACGGTGCCCTGATCGCGGCCAGCGCCAACCTGGTCAACCTCTTCGACCTCCGGCCCGGACGGGCCGTGAAGTTCGCGCTGCTCGCCTCGGCACCCGCGCTGGCCTCCCCGGCCGCGCCGCTGCTGGGCCCGGTGCTGGGAGCCTCGGCCGCCCTGCTCCCCGACGAGCTGGCCGAACGCTCGATGCTCGGTGACGCCGGGGCCAACGCTCTCGGTGCCGCTCTGGGCGTGGCCGCCGCCGCCCGTGCGCCGCGACCGGTCCGCCTGGCCCTGCTCGGCGCCGTGGTCGGCCTGACCCTGGCCAGCGAGCGCACCAGCTTCTCCCAGGTGATCGAGCGCGTCCCCGTGTTGAACCGGCTGGACCGGTGGGGACGCGCGGACTCCGGCTCCCACGGGGCCGGGCGCCCCACAGCCGACCACCCGTCCGGGCCCCCCGCACCGAACGGAGCCGGGCGGAGCACGGCCCGAGGCGGAGCGGAGCCCGTGCCGCGCGCACGGCGCTCCACCGCCGCACCGGCTCCGGGGTGACCCGCGGGGTCGCCACGGCGGCGGCGCTCATCGCGGTGGTCACCGTGGGCGCCCGCCTGGCCGGGTTCGGCCGCACCGTCGTCTTCTCCCAGACCGTGGGCGACACCTGCCTGGGCACCGCCTACGTCACCGCCAACCAGCTCCCCGCCGTGCTGTTCGAGATCGTCATCGGCGGCGCCCTGACCGCCATGGTCGTCCCCGTCCTGGCCGCCTCGGTGCGGCGAGGCGACCACGAGCAGGTCCGCCACACCGCCTCGGCGCTGGTCACCTGGGTGCTGCTGCTCTCCCTGCCGTTGGCCACGCTGCTGGCGCTCGTCTCGGTTCCGGCGATGACCCTGCTGCTGGGGGCGGGGGTCGGCTGCGACCACGCCGCGCTGGTCGGTCTGGCCGCCCGCATGCTCGTGGTGTTCGCGCCGCAGATCGTCTTCTACGGGCTCGCCGCGGTGCTCTACGGCGTGCTCCAGTCCCACCGCCGGTTCCTGGCCCCCGCGCTGGCGCCCCTGGTGTCCAGCCTCGTCGTCATCGCCGCCTACCTGGTGTTCGTGCCCCTGGGCGCCGACCACCGGCAGGACCTCGGCGCCCTGCCGGTCTCCGCCGAACTCGTGCTCTCCCTGGGCACGACCGCCGGGGTGGTGGCGCTCTTCCTCACGGTGCTCGGCCCCGGCTGGGGGCTCGGGCTGCGGCTGCGCCCCCGCGTGACCTTCCCTCCCGGCGTGGGCGCGCGGGTGCGCGCCCTGGCCCTGGCCTCCCTGCTGCCGCTGGTGGCCATGCAGGTGAGCCTGCTGCTGTCGGTCGCCCTCGCCAACTGGGGCGGGGGAGCGGGCGCCTCCGTGCTCTACAGCTATGCCTGGGCACTGTTCACCCTGCCCTACGGGGTGATCGCCGTTCCCATCGCGACCAGTGCCTTCACCGCGCTGGCGGTGGCCGACGCCGAGGGGGACCGGGCCGGGTTCGACCGTCTGCTGTCGGGGAGCGCGCGGGCCTGCGTGGTGATCACCGCGGGGGTGGGGACGGCCCTGGCGGCGGCGGCCGGACCGCTGGCGGAGGTCTTCGCGCAGGTGGAACCGGCACCGCTGGAACGGGCCCTGCTGACCTACGCCCCGGGGGTGGTGGGTTTCGGTCTGGTGGCGCTGCTCAGCCGGGCGCTGTACGCGTCCCACCACGGGCGCTCCGCCGCCACCGCGCAGATCGTGGGATGGCTGGTGGTGATGGCGTGCGCAGTGGGGCTGGTGTGGTCGCTGCCACCGGGATGGTCCATCGCCGGGCTGGGCGCGGCGAGCACCACGGGACTCAGCCTGGCCGCCGCCCTGTTGTGCGCGGGGGTCGCGCGGGTCCACGGGGGCGGCGCGCTGTCCGGGCTGGGCCGATCCCTGTGGGCGGCGCTGGTCGCCGGCTGCGCGGGGTGGCTGGCCGGGCGGGGGGTGGCCACGGAGCTGGTCCGGGTCCTGGGAGACGGGATCGGCTGGACGGTGCTCGTCGCCGTCGCGGCGGGGTGCGCGGCGATGGTGGTCTTCGGCGGGGCGGCGGTCCTGGTGGACCGCTCCGCGCTGCGCACGGTCGTGGACCGTGCTCGGAACATGCGTCAACGAGGGAGGGAGTCACGGTGAACGGCAGGATCGCGTTGGTCGTGGGGACGGTCAGCGGCGGGGTGGGACGCCACGTGCGCTCACTGGGTGAGGGGCTGGTGGGCCGGGGGTTCCGGGTGGCGGTGGTCGGACCGCCCTCCGCCGACCGGGAGTTCGGGTTCTCGTCACTGGGCATGCGCTTCTCCCCGGTGCCGATCGGGCCCTCGCCCGCGCCGGGCGACCCCGGGGTGGTGCTGCGGTTGAACGCGCTGCTGCGCGGGGCGGACGTGGTGCACGCGCACGGACTGCGGGCCGGGGCCCTGTGCGCCCTGGCGGGGGCCCGGCCGCTGGTGGTCACCGCGCACAACGCCCCGCCCGTGGTCGGCGGGGTCCTGGGCGCGGTCTACCCGGTGCTGGAGCGGATCGTGGCCCATCGCGCGCAGGTGGTCCTGGGGGTCTCCGGTGACCTCGTGCGCAGACTCGCGGCGGCGGGGGCGAAGGACGCCCGGATGGCGGTGGTGGCCGCCCCGGAGACGGGCAGGCCGCTGAGGGGGCGGTCGGAGACACGGGCCGACCTGGCGGTGGAGCCCGACCGTCCGCTGCTGCTGACGGTGGCCCGGCTCGCGGAACAGAAGGGACTGGACACCCTGCTGGCGGCGGCGCCGGCGATCGCGGACCGGACACCCGAACCCGTGGTGGCCATCGCCGGGGACGGCCCGCTGTGGGGTGAGCTGCACGACGCCGCCGCCGGGATGCCGGGGGACGTGCGCATGCTCGGGCACCGCTCCGACGTGGCGGACCTGCTGGCGGCGGCGGACGTGTTCTGCCTCACGAGCCAGTGGGAGGGGCCCTCGCTGGTCATCATGGAGGCGCTGCGGGCCGGTCTGCCGGTGGTCTCCACCCGTGTGGGCGGCATCCCCGACCTCTACTCGGGGACGGTCCTGATGGTGCCGCCCGGCGACCCGGCCGCCTTCGCGTCGGCGGTCGGTCGGGTCCTGGACGACCCCGACCTCGCCGCCGACCTGCGGACCCGTTCCCGGGAGGCCGCCCGCAGGCTGCCCTCGGAGGAGGACGCGGTGGAGGCGGCGTGCTCGGTGTACAAGTCGGTGGCGCGCTGGTGAGCGTGGCGGTCCGCCCCATCCGGGCCGTGGACCGGACACGCCGCGCCCGGGCCCGGACGGTCGCGGCGCGGCATGTCCGACGGGTGTGAAAGACGTGTCTCCGGGGAGGGGTGCGTACCGCCGCGTGGGTGACTTCCCCGGAGAGGATTTCGATGCCATGCTGAGTACCGGCTCGGATGGCGTAACCTGTTCTGGTGCGCTCTACGCGCCTGCGTCACCTGCTTCACCACGTGAGGGGAGTATCCCTGTCGCGGCGGTGCCGTCATCACGGAGTACAACGGCGTGCTCCCGGTTCCGTCGGTTCACGTCCTCGGACGTGAGCGGGAGAGACCTCCGGTTATCTGCTGTGCGTGCAAACTGCTCGCGCGCACCGACCGGAGGAGAATCCGTCAGTGAACGTTCCTTTGTGGGTCTGGGCCGCCACCATCGCGGCCATGGTGCTGATCCTCGCCCTGGACCTGGTGATCGTCGACCACCCGTGGAGCAAGACCAAGGGTCCCAAGGAGTTCGGGATCAAGCAGGCCTCCTGGTGGGCCGTCTTCTACATCGGCATCGCCATCGTGTTCGGCTTCGGGGTCATGTACTTCGGCAGCCCGACGTCGGGCGCCGAGTACTTCGCCGGGTTCGTCACCGAGAAGAGCCTGAGCATCGACAACCTCTTCGTGTTCTACCTTCTGATGACCGCGTTCGCGGTCCCGAAGAAGTACCAGCACGAGGTCCTGCTCGTCGGCATCGTCATCGCGATCGTCATGCGCGGCTTCTTCATCGTGCTGGGCGCGCAGGTCATCAACGCCTGGAGCGAGGTCTTCTACCTCTTCGGCGTCTTCCTCATCTACACCGGTTACAAGATCGTCCGTGACCACGTGAAGGGCGACGAGGAGGACAAGGACTTCACGCAGACGCCCGTCGTGCGCCTGGTGAAGCGCTTCTGGCCGGTGACCAAGGACTACCACGGCGCCAAGCTGACCGTGAAGCTCGACGGCCGCCGCCACGTGACCCCGATGCTGCTGGTGATCGTCGCGATCGGCGTCATCGACCTCGTCTTCGCCGTCGACTCCATCCCGGCCATCTTCGGCCTGACGCAGGACGCCTACATCGTCTTCACCGCCAACGCCTTCGCCCTCATGGGCCTGCGCCAGCTGTACTTCCTGCTGGCCGGACTGATGGACCGCCTGGCCTACATCAGCTGGGGCCTGTCCGCGATCATGGTGTTCATCGGCGTGAAGATGATCCTGCACGCGCTCCACGAGAACGGCGTGCACGTCATCGACATCGGCATCGGCACCTCGCTCACCGTGATCCTGGGCATCATGACCATCACCATCGTCGGCAGTCTGATCAAGTCCGGCGTCGACCAGCGCCGCGAGGCCGAGGTCGAGGGCAAGGACGAGGACGCCACGGCCGACCGCTCCTGACCCCGAACCGCCCCGTTCCCGGACGTTTCCGGAGTCCGCTCCGGGCAACCGCGGAAACCCACCTCGTTCGAACGGTTGTTCGTTTATAGTGGTGGTGTCCCGACGCACACGCGTCGGGGCACCACCATTTTCGCGTGGCGGAAGAAACCGCCCCGGGTGATCGTTACTGTGGTCGGACGGGGTGTCGCGTCACCATTCCCCGACATCCCCTGAGCGGCCCGGTTCCGGAGCCGCGGCGGCCCCGCGGGGGTCCGCGACCGCCTCAACGCGAAGCCATACACGGGTCCACCGACGTCACTTCGACGTGGTCCGCGTCCTGTGCGTCAGAGCCGAAGGATGTCTCACTCGATGGTCGAACAACTCGTGGTCCGTGGAGCACGGGAGCACAACCTCAAGGACGTGTCGCTGGACCTGCCGCGCGACTCCATGATCGTGTTCACCGGCCTGTCCGGTTCGGGCAAGTCCTCGCTCGCCTTCGACACGATCTTCGCCGAGGGCCAGCGCCGCTACGTCGAGTCCCTCTCCGCGTACGCCCGCCAGTTCCTGGGTCAGATGGACAAGCCCGACGTCGACTTCATCGAGGGGCTGTCCCCGGCGGTCTCGATCGACCAGAAGTCGACCAGCCGCAACCCGCGGTCCACGGTGGGCACCATCACCGAGGTCTACGACTACCTGCGCCTGCTCTGGGCCCGCGTGGGCGTTCCGCACTGTCCGGAGTGCCACCGCGAGATCGCCCGGCAGACGCCGCAGCAGATCGTCGACCGGGTCATGGAGATGACCGAGGGCACCCGCTTCCAGGTGCTCGCCCCGGTCGTGCGCGGCCGCAAGGGCGAGTACGTCGAACTCTTCAAGGACCTCCAGTCCAAGGGCTACACGCGCGCCGTCGTCGACGGCCAGGCGGTCCGGTTGGACGAGGCGCCCAAGCTCGGCCGCTACGACAAGCACGACATCGCCGTGGTCGTGGACCGCCTCGCCGTCAAGCCCGGCGCGAACGGGCGGCTCACCGACTCGGTGGAGACCGCGCTCAAGCTGGCCGGCGGCACCATCGTCCTGGACTTCGTGGACCTGGAGAGCGACGACCCCGAGCGGGAGAAGGTCTTCTCCGAGCACCTCTACTGCCCCTACGACGACCTCTCCTTCGAGCAGCTCGAACCGCGCTCCTTCTCCTTCAACGCGCCCTACGGCGCCTGCCCCGACTGCTCCGGCCTGGGCACCCGCATGGAGGTCGACGCGGACCTGCTGGTCCCCGACCCGGAGAAGACCCTGGCCGAGGGGGCCATCGCGCCCTGGTCGGGCGGGCCCAACGGCGGCTACTGGGAACGCATCCTCAAGGCGCTGGGTGAGGCCGTGGGGTTCGACACCGACACCTCCTGGGAGCGGCTGCCGCGCCGCGCGCGCAAGGCGATCCTGGAGGGCCACGACACCCAGGTCCACGTCAGCTACCGGAACCGGTACGGGCGCAACCGCTCCTACTACACGGAGTTCGAGGGCGTGATCCCCTGGGTGAAGCGCCGCCACTCCGAGGTGGAGAGCGACCACACCCGCGAGCGCCTCGAGGGCTACATGCGCTCGGTGCCGTGCCCCACCTGTGACGGCACCCGGCTCAAGCCGGTCGTCCTCGCCGTGACGGTCGGCGGTAAGTCGATCGCGGACGTCGCCTCCATGGCGCTCGGCGAGAGCGCCGCCTTCCTGGCCGGGCTCCGGCTCTCCGACCGTGACATGGTCATCGCCGCGCAGGTGCTCAAGGAGATCAACGCCCGGCTGGGCTTCCTGCTGGACGTGGGGCTGGACTACCTGAGCCTGGCCCGCTCCTCCGGGTCGCTCTCCGGCGGCGAGGCCCAGCGCATCCGGCTGGCCACCCAGATCGGGTCCGGTCTGGTGGGCGTTCTGTACGTCCTGGACGAGCCCTCCATCGGCCTGCACCAGCGCGACAACGCCCGGCTGCTGGAGACCCTCCAGAGACTGCGCGACATCGGCAACACGCTCATCGTGGTCGAGCACGACGAGGACACCATCCGCGCCGCCGACTGGGTCGTGGACATCGGTCCCGGCGCGGGCGAGCACGGCGGGCACGTCGTGGTCACGGGCATCGTGGACGAGCTGCTCACCTCGTCCGACTCGCTGACCGGCGACTACCTGGCCGGTCGGCGCGCGATCGAGCTCCCGTCCGAGCGGCGCCCGCTGACCAGGGGGCACGAGCTCGTGGTCCGGGGTGCGCGGGAGAACAACCTGCACGGCATCGACGTGTCGTTCCCGCTGGGCGTGTTCACGGCGGTCACCGGTGTGTCCGGTTCGGGCAAGTCCACCCTGGTCAACGAGATCCTGTACAAGGCCCTGGCCAAGGAGCTCAACGGGGCGCGCGACGTGCCCGGCCGCCACCTGCGGGTGAACGGGATGAACAAGGTCGACAAGGTGGTGCACGTCGACCAGAGTCCGATCGGTCGCACGCCGCGCTCCAACCCGGCCACCTACTCCGGGGTCTTCGACCACGTGCGCAAACTGTTCGCGCAGACCACCGACGCCAAGACGCGCGGTTACCAGCCCGGCCGGTTCTCGTTCAACGTCAAGGGCGGCCGCTGCGAGGCCTGCTCCGGCGACGGCACGCTCCGGATCGAGATGCAGTTCCTGCCGGACGTGTACGTGCCCTGCGAGGTCTGCCACGGGGCGCGGTACAACCGCGAGACCCTCCAGGTGAAGTACAAGGGCAAGAACATCGCCGAGGTGCTGGACATGCCGATCGCGGAGGCCCTGGAGTTCTTCGAGCCGGTCAACGCGATCCGCCGCCACCTCCAGACGCTGGCCGACGTCGGTCTGGGCTACGTGCGCCTGGGCCAGCCCGCCACGACGCTCTCCGGCGGCGAGGCCCAGCGCGTGAAGCTCGCCGCCGAGCTCCAGCGCCGGTCCACCGGCCGCACCGTGTACGTGCTCGACGAGCCCACCACCGGTCTGCACTTCGAGGACATCCGCAA
Source organism: Nocardiopsis eucommiae (assembly GCF_965344335.1). Classification (NCBI taxonomy): domain Bacteria; kingdom Bacillati; phylum Actinomycetota; class Actinomycetes; order Streptosporangiales; family Nocardiopsidaceae; genus Nocardiopsis; species Nocardiopsis eucommiae. The sequence goes on along the minus strand of NZ_CBDRIY010000010.1, from coordinate 139,595 downwards.
GCTGCTGGGGGTCCTCAACCGGCTGACCGACACCGGGAACACGGTGATCGTCATCGAGCACAACCTCGACGTGATCAAGACGGCCGACCACGTCATCGACATGGGACCCGAGGGCGGTTCCGGCGGTGGCACGCTCGTGGCCGAGGGCACCCCGGAGGAGGTCGCCGCGGTCGCGGAGTCCTACACCGGTCAGTTCCTCGCCAAGATGCTCTGACCCGCGTTCCGGCGCCCGCACGGTCTCCGTGCGGGCGCCGTGTCGTGTGCGGGAACGGGTCCCAGTGTGAGCGCCGGTCTTCGTGCTCCGGCTCCGTGGGCCACGGGAGACGCCGCCCCTCCCGACGGCCCGCGAACGGCCCACGCGCGGGCCCTGCCATCGCTGCCCGGTCCTCGGGGCGACGCGTTCTCCCTTGCGCTCTCCGCCAACTCCACGAAGTTCGCGACAGTCACGGGTGCGTGGTCGGGCAGCAGTTCCACCTGATCACGCCGTGGTTGGTGGTGAGCTCGGCCGTTACGGTCTCGGTGGTGGTCATGGCGATTCCTTGAGGTGATCGACTCGGGTGGGGGTGGAGTGGGGAACGCGGACACGACTCTCGGTGCCGTCAAGGCGGGGCCGTCCCCTTCCCGTCTGACAGGCTGTCCCCATGCTTGGACGACTGCGCGCCGTGACCGTCGACTGCCCCGATCCCGGGGCCCTGGCCGACTTCTACTCCGAACTCCTGGGGCTCCCGGTCACCAGGCGTGACCGCGACTGGGCGGGGATCGGTGACGGGACCCGGCCCGTGATCGACTTCCAACGGGTGGAGGACCACCGGGCCCCGGCCTGGCCGGATCCCGAGCGCCCCCAACAGATGCACTTCGAGATCATGGTCGAGGACATCGGGGCGGCCCACGCCCGGGTGCTGGAGTTGGGCGCGCGTCTGCTCGCCGTGTCCGAGGAGCGGCCCGAGAACCTGTACCGGGTCTACGCCGACCCGGCCGGTCACCCCTTCTGCCTGGAGTTCAGGGCGTGACCGCCGTAGGTCACCGGTGTGCGCCCCCTCCGTTCGGTCGACTGGCTGAGGGCGCCGACCGGTTCTCCTCGGCCCTGGGAAGCCTGCGGCGGGGGAGGACCGCCGACCGCGCGAGCAGGGGCCGGTGCGGGGCACCCGAGCCGACCTACTACGATTCGTAGTGGAATTCAGGCGCAGGTGAGGAGCGGTCGGTCGTGGCTGGAACGAGGACATGCGGGTGCGGGGTGAGCAGGCGTCGTCTGCTCGGAACGGCGGGGGCGGCGGCCGCCGTGACCGCCGTGAGCGCCTGCGGTCAGCCCCCGGACCCCCAGGAGGTGCGCCGGGGCCACGTGGTCGGTCAGACCACGGACGTTCCGGAGGGCGGCGGGGCGGTCTTCAGCCACAGCAAGCTGGTGGTGACCCAGCCCGAGGAGGGCGAGTACCGGGCCTTCAGCGCCGCCTGCACCCACGGCGGCTGCACGGTCCAGGAGGTCGAGGACGAGGTCATCCGTTGCCTCTGCCACGGGAGCGAGTTCGACATCGTCTCCGGCGAGGTCGTCACGGGCCCGGCGGAGGAGCCCTTGGAGAAGTTCACCGTCACCATCGACGGGACCGACATCATCCTCGACTGACCCGGCCCACGCACGACGGAGCCCCACCGAACTCTCGGTGGGGCTCCGCGTGCGTACGGGGCGGGGTACGGGGCGTCAGACCTCTTCGGGGTTGCCCGACTGCGCCGAACCCTCGCTGTCGTCGTGGGCCGCGACCGGGGCGGGAGAGGCCCGGCGGAACGCCGAGGTCGGGAACCGCGCCGCGTAGTCGGACTCGTCGTCCCCGGCGCTGATGAACTCCGTGCGGTTGCGCGGCAGGGACTCGGGGTAGTTGGTGGCCAACCAGGTGACCAGGTGCTCGCGGATCTCGCAGGCGATGTTCCACTGGTTGCCGGTGTCGGAGGCGGTGGCCACCACCCGGACCATGACCTCACCGGAGTCGGTGATGTCCACGACCTGGCAGGACCAGCTGCGCCCGTCCCAGAACCTGCTGGCGGTGATCAGCCGCCCGGTCTCCTCGCGCAGGTCCGCGATGGGCACCTCCCAGTCCAGGGGGAGCTGGACCTTGGCGGTGATGTTGGTCCCGGCCTTGGTCCAGTTCTCGAAGCTGGTGGTGGTGAAGTTGGCGACCGGGACGACCAGTCGGCGCTCGTCCCAGATCTTGATGGTGACGTTGACCAGGCTGAGCTCCTCGACCCGGCCCCACTCGCCCTCGACCACGACGACGTCCCCGATGCGCAGGGCGTCGCTGAAGGCCAGCTGGAGTCCCGCGAACAGGTTTCCGAGGGTCGACTGGGCCGCGACACCGGCGACGATACCGATGACACCGGCGGAGGCCAGGAGCCCGGCGCCGAGCGCCTGGACCTCGGGGAAGGTGAAGAGGATGGAGGCGATGGCCAGGACCACGATGACCGAGGTGATGACCCTGCGCAGCAGCCGTACCTGGGTCTGGAGTCGGCGGGCCCGGCGGTCGGCGTCGCCGTTGCGCGCGGAGAGGCGCTCCAGCACCATGTCGGTGGCCGCGTAGGCCAGGCTGATCCCGAGCGCGGTCAGGGTGCCGATCATCAGGATCGTCATCGCGTGGTCGATGGTCTGGAAGGTGCTCCAGGCCACGTCCCCCCGACTGGGGAGCGCGAGGTTGGCCCCGGCGACCGCCGCGGCGGTGTACGCGGTGACCGCCGAACGCGCGACCACGTAGCGGGCCATCGGCCAGACCTTGCCCAACTTGTGGTTGAGCAGCCACTGGAGGATGAAGACCAGGGCCATCGAGACCGAGACGGCGATGCCGATCGCGATCCACTGGGAGACGGACACGTCGAAGCGCCCCCTTGTCGTTCATGTCGGGAAGTTCAGCTGTACCCGCCCAACCTAGACCATGCAGATATCCAATCGTGACGTTTGCTTGTACTGATTCCTCCGGAGTGACCCGCTCCACGGGGGCGCGTCGCGCGGACCGGTGGCCGTCTGTCCCCGGGAGCGACCAGAATGGGGGTATGGCTGCGACTCCTCACCTGCGCCCCGCCCCCGGGTCCATCCCGACCGAGCCGGGCGTCTACCGATTCCGGGACGCCTCCGGCCGGGTCATCTACGTGGGCAAGGCCAAGAACCTGCGGTCGAGGCTGTCCTCCTACTTCCGGGACTTCGCCGGACTGCACCCCCGTACCCAGCAGATGGTCTCCACCGCCGCCGACGTCGACTGGACGATCGTCGGCACCGAGGTCGAGGCCCTCCAGCTGGAGTACTCCTGGATCAAGCAGTACGACCCGCGCTTCAACGTCAAGTACCGCGACGACAAGAGCTACCCCTACCTGGCGGTGACCCTCAACGAGGAGTTCCCCCGAGTCCAGGTGATGCGGGGCGCCAAGCGCCGTGGCGTGCGCTACTTCGGCCCCTACTCGCACGCCTGGGCGATCCGCGAGACCGTCGACCTGCTGCTGCGGGTCTTCCCCGTGCGCACCTGCTCGCCGGGGGTGTTCCGGGGCGCGCGCAACAGCGGCCGCCCCTGCCTCCTCGGTTACATCGGCAAGTGCGTGGCGCCCTGCGTGGGCCGGGCCAGCCCCGAGGAGCACCGCGAACTGGCGGAGGACTTCTGTTCGTTCCTGGCCGGGGACACCGGGCGCTTCATTCGTCAGCTGGAGGCGCGGATGACCGAAGCGGCCCAGGAGATGGAGTACGAACGGGCCGCACGGATCCGCGACGACATCGAGGCCCTGCGCGCCGCCCTGGAGAAGCAGGCCGTGGTCCTGCCCGACTCCACCGACTGCGACGTCATCGCCATGTCCGACGACCCGCTGGAGGCGGCGGTCCAGATCTTCCACGTGCGGGGCGGCCGGATCCGCGGTCAGCGCGGCTACGTGGTGGACAAGGTGACCGACGCCAGCCCCGGGGAGCTCATGCAGAACTTCCTGCGCCAGCTCTACGGCTCCCTGGACGGGTCCGAGGAGACCGAGGGCACCGGCACGTCGATCCCGCGCGAGGTCCTGGTCTCCCACGAGCCGGACGACCCCGACGCCGTGGCGAGCTGGCTGGCCGAGCACCGGGGCGCGGCGGTGGACCTGCGCGTGCCCCAGCGCGGCGACAAGAAGTCCCTCATGGAGACCGTGGACAAGAACGCCCGCGAGGCACTGGCCCGGCACAAGACCCACCGCGCCGGGGACCTCAGCACCCGGGGCCGCGCCCTGAACGAGATCCAGGAGGCGCTGGACCTGCCCGAGGCGCCGCTGCGCATCGAGTGCTTCGACATCTCCAACCTCCAGGGCGAGCACGTGGTGGCCTCGATGGTGGTCTTCGAGGACGGCCTGGCCCGCAAGTCCGAGTACCGGAGGTTCTCCGTGCGCGGCAGCGGGGCCGGAGGAGCGGAGCAGCACGACGTGGCCGCCATGTACGAGGTGGTCAGGCGCCGGTTCCGCCGCTACCTGGAGGAGAGCGCGCGCGCCGGTGAGGTGGCCCGCATGGGCGGCACCGACGACCACGCGGACACCGACGGGCACGGGCTCACGGGCGGGAGCGGCACCTCCGAGGAGCCCGCGCCCGGCAAGTTCGCCTATCCGCCTAACCTGGTGGTGGTGGACGGCGCCCGCCCGCAGGCGGAGGCGGCGCGGCGCGCGTTGGACGAACTCGGCATCGAGGACGTGGCCGTCTGCGGTCTGGCCAAGCGCCTGGAGGAGGTGTGGCTGCCCGACGACGAGGATCCGGTGATCCTTCCGCGCGCGGGCGAGGGCCTCTACCTCCTCCAGCGGGTCCGCGACGAGGCCCACCGATTCGCCATCCAGTACCACCGGCAGAAGCGCGCCAAGGCGCTCACCGGGAGCAGCCTGGACGAACTGCCGGGTCTGGGTCCGGCGCGCAGGACCGCCCTCATCAAGGAGTTCGGTTCGGTGCGCAGACTCGCCTCGGCGAGTACCGAGGAGATCGCGGCGGTACCCGGGATCGGCCCCAAACTGGCCGAGTCCGTGCACGCACATCTGTCCGGTGGCCCCGGCCGGAGGGACGCGGAGGGTGACGGGGCGACGGCAAGGCAAGGCACAGACGGGGGAGGAGACACATGACGGTCGAACTGGGCGGGGAGCTACCGCCGGACGTGGTCATCGTCACCGGGATGTCCGGTGCGGGTCGGAGTACGGCGGCCAGGGCCCTGGAGGACCTGGACTGGTTCGTGGTGGACAACCTGCCACCCGGGCTGCTGCCCACGATGATCGAGCTCGCGGGCCGCACCCACGGGGCGGTTCCCCGGGTGGCGGTGGTGGTGGACGTGCGTTCACTCGCCTTCACGGAGGACCTGCTGTCCACGGTGGAGGAACTGCGCAAGCGCGACATCACCGCGCGGGTGCTGTACCTGGAGGCGGGTGACGACGCCCTGGTGCGCCGCTTCGAGGGGGTCCGCCGCCCCCACCCCCTCCAGGGCGACGGTCGCCTGACCGACGGCATCGACCGTGAGCGGGAGACGCTGCGCGCGATCCGTGGCGAGGCCGACCTGGTCATCGACACCTCCCAGCTCAACGTGCACCAGCTCAAGGCGCGGGTGATCGGGTTCTTCGGGGAGAGCGACGAGGTGCGCCCGCGCGCCAACGTGGTCTCCTTCGGGTTCAAGCACGGCCTGCCGGTCGACGCCGACCTGGTCCTGGACTGCCGGTTCCTGCCCAACCCGCACTGGGTGCCGGACCTGCGGCCGATGAACGGCCGTGACGAGCCGGTCCGGGACTACGTGCTCTCCCAGGACGGCGCCAAGGAGATGCTGGAGGCGTACTCGGAGGTCCTGAAGCTGACCATCGCCGGGTACCAGCGCGAGGGCAAGCACTACATGACGCTGGCGGTGGGCTGTACCGGCGGCAAGCACCGCAGTGTGGCCATGGCGGAGCAGTTCGGTGAGCGGCTGCGGGCGCAGGGCGTGGACGTGCACGTGGTCCACCGGGACGTGGGCCGGGAGTGACGCGCGTTCCGGCGAGCACGGGGTCGGCGGCGGCACGGTCGCCCGGACGTCCGTGACCTGGTGGTGAACGCACCGGACCCACCCCGGGGGACTCGTGTCCCCCGGGGCCGCCGGAGACGGTTCGCCGCACTGGTGTGACGGCCCCGTGACGCTCACGGCCGATCGCCCGTACCTCTGACATCCTGGTGCTCGCGGACACGCGCCAGGCCCGTGGGTGAACCGAATCGCCAATAATGGCGTCTTCCCTTACATTGGCCCGGTCATTGTTGGTGCCGGTCCGCCAAGGGACCGGGACACGGCGGGCCGGGGGCGTGGGTCGGCCGTTCGCTCGCCCCTTCCGGGGCGGGCCGACGCGTCCACCGGACACGGGACGAGGGGGCAGGCCAAAGGCATGTCGAACAGCACCGCTCCGGACGGGGACGACGCCTCACGGCCACCCCGGGTGGTCGCGCTGGGGGGCGGGCACGGCCTGCACGCCTCACTGTCGGCGCTGCGCAGGGTGACCACGGACGTCACCGCGATCGTGACGGTCGCCGACGACGGCGGCTCCAGCGGCCGACTGCGCGAGGAACTGGGCGTGCTGCCGCCCGGTGACCTCAGGATGGCCCTGGCCGCGCTCTGCGGGGACGACGAGTGGGGCCACACCTGGAGCCAGGTGCTCCAGCACCGGTTCCGCTCGGAGGGGGACCTGCACGGTCACGCGGTCGGCAACCTGCTGATCGTCGCCCTGTGGGAACTGCTCGGTGACTCGGTGGCCGGGCTGGACTGGGTGGGACAGCTGCTGGGCGCCCACGGCCGGGTCCTGCCGATGTCGTCGGTGCCGTTGGAGATCTCGGCGGAGGTGTCCGGGATCGATCCGGAGAAACCGGAGGCGCTCACCACGGTGCGCGGACAGGTGGCGTGCGCGAGCACCAGCGGCCGCGTACGTTCCATCTCGCTGATCCCCGAGGACCCCCCGGCCAGCCCGCAGGCGGTCAAGGCCGTGCGGGAGGCCGACTGGGTGGTCTTCGGCCCGGGTTCCTGGTTCACGAGCGTGCTGCCGCACCTGCTGGTCCCGGAGCTGGCCCACGCCCTGGTCACCACGCGGGCGAAGCGGCTGGTGGTGTTGAACCTGTCGCCCCAGCAGGGGGAGACCGACGACTTCCGCCCCGAGACCTACCTCGAGGTGCTCCACGAGCACGCGCCCAAGCTGGGGGTGGACGTGGTGCTGGCCGACTCCGGCACGGTGGACGAGGTCGGGCCGCTCCTGTCCGTCACCAACCAGCTCGGCGGGCGGCTCGAACTGGCCGACCTGAGCCGGGGGGACGGGACCCCGCGCCATGACGCGGACAAACTGGCCGCCGCCCTGGAGCACGTCCTGGAGGACTGAACCCGCCTTCCCGGTGTTGGTGCCGGGCTGGGGTGCCCGTGACCAGGGTCGGGGAAGGGTGGGTTCATGGCTGATCACCGCATCCACCTGGAACGCGTCTACGACGAGGTCCGCGCCGAGAAGCACCCCGGGCAGGGGGAGGAACCCCCGCCCGGGCCCCGGTTCCTGGTGGACCGGCTCTGGCCCCGAGGCGTGAGCAAGAGCGCGGTCGACGGGGACGAGTGGGTCAAGGACGCCGCACCCAGTCCCACGCTCCGCACCTGGTTCGGGCACGACCCGAGCCGCTTCGACGAGTTCGCGCGCCGCTACCGGGCCGAACTGGAGCGCCGCCCGGAGGTCCTCGACCCCCTCCTCGAAGCGGCCCGTGAGGGACCCATCACGCTCCTGTACGCGGCCAGGGACACCGAGCACAACCACGCCATCGTGTTGAGGGACCACCTGGAGTCCCTCCTGGACCCCTCCCCGGGGTCGGGGAGCAATTGACCGCACACCGACACGAAGGGCGACACGCCGCCTGTGATCTGGGCTTGAGGAATCGCGACACGCCGTGCGGGGGTCGGCGTAAAGGCGCGCGTCACGTAGTCTGCACCGAGAAAGCCGCCCAGGGAACAGCCCGTGGCGGCACCCGGTGCCCTGGTGTGCGGTGCCGGTGTTCTGCCAGTTCAAGGGGAGGATCGCGGCGATGGCGATGACCGGCGTGGTGAAGGATGAGCTGAGCCGACTGGCGATCCTCAAGCCATGCTGCCGCAAGGCGGAGGTGTCCACCATCCTGCGGTTCACCGGTGGTCTGCACCTCGTGGGCGGCCGGATCGTGATCGAGGCCGAGCTCGACACGGGCGCGGCCGCGCGGAGGCTGCGCAAGGACATCTCGGAGGTCTTCGGACACGAGTCCGAGGTGGTGGTGCTCTCCCCGAGCGGACTGCGCAAGGGCAACCGGTACGTGGTGCGGGTGATCAAGGACGGCGAGTCCCTGGCCCGCCAGACCGGCCTGGTCGACAACAACGGGCGCCCCGTGCGCGGCCTGCCCCGCCACGTGGTGGCGGGCGGGGCCTGCGACTCCGAGTCCGCCTGGCGCGGTGCCTTCATCGCGCACGGCTCCCTGACGGAACCGGGCCGTTCCATGTCCCTGGAGGTCACCTGCCCCGGCCCGGAGGCCGCGCTGGCCCTGGTCGGTGCGGCCCGGCGCCTGAAGGTGCACGCCAAGGCCCGCGAGGTGCGCGGCGTGGACCGGGTGGTGGTGCGCGACGGCGACTCCATCGGCGCGTTGCTGACCCTGTTGGGAGCCCACCAGAGCGTCCTGGCCTGGGAGGAGCGCCGGATGCGCCGGGAGGTGCGGGCCACCGCGAACCGGCTCGCCAACTTCGACGACGCCAACCTGCGGCGCAGCGCCCGGGCCGCGGTCGCGGCGGGGGCGCGGGTCGAGCGGGCCCTGGAGATCCTGGGGGAGGAAGCCCCCAAGCACCTGGTGGCCGCCGGGCAGCTGCGCCTGGCCCACAAGCAGGCGTCCCTGGAGGAGCTGGGTCAGCTCTCGGTCCCGCCGCTGACCAAGGACGCCATCGCGGGGCGTATCCGCAGGCTGCTGGCGATGGCCGACAAGCGGGCCAGTGACCTGGGCATCGAGGGAACAGAGGCGAACCTCACTCCCGACATGCTCGTGCCCTGACCGCTCTGCGGGCGCGACCGCGCCGGAACACGACCGTGACACCGATGTTCGGCTTTGTTAACTGGGAAAACTCCCGGATAACTTCCGAAAATGGTATAGACCTCTCCGCTTCACGGTGTCAGGATGGTCGCGAATCCGCGAGGGGGCGAGGGGTCGCCGGGCGGGGGTGAGAACGGCTCCCCACCGACACTCCGCTAGGCTCTTTGTGAACACCTGTTACGCGTTCACGCTGTTCAACACGGTCGCGTCGGCCGTACCAGTCCGGTGCTCCGGGAACAGCCACACGCTCGGGTGAAACTGCTGTGCGACATATGAGGAGATTGGTTCCGTGACCATCCGTGTAGGCGTCAACGGCTTCGGTCGGATCGGCCGCAACTTCTGGCGCGCGGTCGCCGCCGGCGGCAGCGACATCGAAATCGTCGCGGTCAACGACCTCACCGACACCAAGACGCTCGCGCACCTGCTCAAGTACGACACGGTGCTGGGCACCCTCGACGGCGACGTCGAGGTCGGTGACGACTTCATCCGCGTCGGCGACAAGACCATCAAGGTCCTCGCCCAGCGCGACCCGGCCCAGCTGCCCTGGGGCGAGCTCAACGTCGACGTCGTCGTCGAGTCCACCGGTATCTTCACCAAGGCCGAGGACGCCCGCAAGCACATCAGCGCCGGCGCCAAGAAGGTCATCATCTCCGCCCCGGCCAAGGGCGAGGACATCACCGTCGTGATGGGCGTCAACGACGACAAGTACGACGCCGCCAACCACGACATCATCTCCAACGCCTCGTGCACCACCAACTGCGTGGCGCCCATGGCGAAGGTCCTCAAGGACGCCTTCGGCATCCAGCAGGGCTTCATGACCACGGTCCACGCGTACACGAACGACCAGGTCATCCTGGACTTCCCGCACAAGGACCTGCGTCGCGCCCGCGCCGCCGCGCAGAACATCATCCCGACCAGCACGGGTGCGGCCAAGGCCACCGCCCTGGTCATCCCCGAGCTCGCGGGCAAGCTGGACGGCATGGCCATGCGCGTCCCCGTGCCGGACGGCTCCGCCACCGACCTGGTCGTCACCGTGGACCGTGAGGTCACCAAGGACGAGGTCAACGCCGCGTTCAAGGCCGCGGCCGAGGGTCCGCTCAAGAACGTCCTGGTCTACACCGAGGACGAGATCGTCTCCTCCGACATCGTCGGCACCTCGCCCTCCTGCACCCTGGACGCCGGGATGACCATGGTCTCCGGCAACCAGGTCAAGATCCTGGGCTGGTACGACAACGAGTGGGGCTACTCCAACCGCCTGGTCGACCTGGCCAAGCTGGTCGGCTCCAACCTGTGACCCACGGGTCCCGACCCGTGGCAGCGCACGCGTGACCCGGCACCCCTTCCGCCTCCGCGCGGTGGGGGTGCCGTCGCGTGCGCGCCCCTCCCAGACTTCGACACCCCAACGAGGAGACCAGTATGCGGACGATCGACGACCTTGACGTCTCCGGCAAGCGCGTGTTCGTCCGGGCCGACCTGAACGTGCCCCTGGACGGTGACCGCATCACCGACGACGGGCGCATCCGCGCGGCCCTGCCGACCATCGAGAAGCTTCGAGAGCGCGGCGCGCGCGTCATCGTCGCCGCCCACCTGGGCCGCCCCAAGGGCGCCCCGGACCCCCAGTACTCCCTGCGCCCCGTCGCCGCCCGCCTCGGTGAGCTGCTCGGCACCGAGGTCGCCTTCGCCGCCGACACCGCCGGTGAGTCCGCCCGCGCCACCTCCGCCGCCCTCGCGGACGGAGAGGTCGCGCTGCTGGAGAACGTGCGTTTCGAGCCCGGCGAGACCAGCAAGGACGAGACCGAGCGCGGCGAGCTCGCGGACCGCTTCGCCCAGCTCGCGGACCTGTACGTGGGTGACGCCTTCGGCGCCGTGCACCGCAGGCACGCCAGTGTCTACGACCTGCCCGGCAAGCTTCCGCACGCCGTCGGTGGCCTGGTGCTGACCGAGGTCGAGGTGCTCAAGCGGCTCACCGAGGACCCCGAGCGCCCCTACGTGGTGGCGCTGGGCGGCTCCAAGGTCTCCGACAAGCTCGCCGTGATCGACAACCTCCTGGGCACCGCCGACCGCCTGTTGATCGGGGGCGGCATGGTGTTCACCTTCCTCAAGGCCAAGGGGTACGAGGTCGGCTCCAGCCTCCTGGAGAACGACCAGCTCGACACGGTGCGCGGGTACCTGGAGCGCGCCGAGCGCGAGGGCGTGGAGATCGTCCTGCCCGTGGACGTCGTCGCCGCCGAGAAGTTCGCCGCCGACGCCCCGCACGCCGCCGTGAACGTCGACGCCATCCCGGCCGACCGGATGGGACTGGACATCGGCCCGAAGAGCCAGGAGCTGTTCGCCGAGAAGCTGGCCGACGCCCGGACCGTGTTCTGGAACGGCCCGATGGGCGTGTTCGAGATGGCCCCCTACGCGGGCGGCACGCGCGCCCTGGCCCAGGCCCTCATCGACTCCGACGCCTTCACCGTCGTCGGCGGCGGTGACTCCGCCGCGGCCGTGCGCTCCCTGGGCTTCGACGAGGCGGCCTTCGGCCACATCTCCACCGGCGGCGGTGCCAGCCTGGAGTACCTGGAGGGCAAGGACCTCCCCGGTATCGACGCTCTGGCCTGAGCGGAGTGTCGACCCGCGCCTCCGCCCGGCGGTGGCGCACACGCAAGCCCTCTCCCACGATTGTGAAGTGAGTCAAGGATGACCAAGCGCCAGCCGCTCATCGCGGGCAACTGGAAGATGAACAACAACCACTTCGAGGCGATCGCGCTCGTCCAGAAGCTGGCCTTCGCCCTGAACGACAAGGACTACGACAACGCGGAGGTCGTCGTCCTGCCGCCGTTCACCGACCTCCGCAGCGTGCAGACGCTGGTGGACGGGGACAAGCTGCGCATCCGCTTCGGCGCGCAGGACATCTCCGCCCACGACAAGGGCGCGTACACCGGCGAGATCTCCGGCGCGATGCTCGCCAAGCTGGAGTGCTCCTACGTCCTGGTGGGCCACTCCGAGCGCCGTGAGTACCACAACGAGGACGACGCCCTGGTGAACGCCAAGGTCAAGGCCGCCTACAAGAACGACATCGTCCCGCTGCTGTGCGTGGGCGAGGGCCTGGAGGTGCGCAAGGCCGGGCAGCAGGTCGAGCACGTCCTGGCCCAGCTGGACGGCGCCCTCAAGGAGATCCCGGCCGAGCAGGCCGAGCGGATCGTCATCGCCTACGAGCCCGTGTGGGCCATCGGCACCGGCGAGGTCGCCACCCCCGAGGACGCCCAGGAAGTGTGCGCGGCGATCCGCGTCCGTCTGGCCGAGCTGTACTCCGCCGAGGTGGCCGACGCCGTCCGCGTGCTGTACGGCGGTTCGGTCAAGGGCGACAACGCTCCCGGCATCATGGCCAAGGAGGACGTCGACGGCGCCCTCGTCGGCGGTGCCTGCCTGAAGGCCGACGAGTTCACCAAGGTGATCCGTTTCGGCGAGAACGGCTGACCAAACGTCTCGCGGACCGGGCCCGTCACTCTCTGACGTCCAGGGGTGACGGCCCGGGTGCCCGACAGGTGCCCCGTTCGGGCTAGACTTCGCTGTGGGGAATTCCCTGCCTTGGGGTTTTCCCGCGCGTGCCTTCACCGGCACGGTAAAATCCGAAAACGTCCCCGGTCTCCTCCTTCCGTGGCCCGCTCCGGACCGACACCTCCTGTCGGCCCTGGTACGGGTGGGAAAAGGGGGATCGAGGTGTCCATTCCCCCCTGCTGCGGGGTCGAGCTACGGGTGAGCGTGTGATCCTCGGTCTGTCCATCTTCGTGATGCTTCTCAGTGTGCTGTTGGTCCTCCTCGTGCTGATGCACAAGGGCAAGGGCGGTGGCCTGTCCGACATGTTCGGCGGCGGTGTCACGTCCTCGCTCGGCGGCTCCTCCGTGGTCGAGCGCAACCTCGACCGGATGACCATCGGGATCGCGATCACGTGGATCGTGACGATCGTCATCCTCGGTCTGCTCATCAACCGGGGAATGTAGCGCGCCGATCGGCCGCGGCCCCCTCGTCCAAGACAATCTCGCCCGAGTCAGGCAGCGAGTTCGCTGAAGGAGTTTTTCGTGGGTAGTGGCAGCGCCATTCGTGGCAGCCGAGTCGGAGCTGGCCCTATGGGCGAGGCGGAGCGGGGCGAGGCCGCTCCCCGCGTCCGGGTCCCGTTCTACTGTGCGAACCTGCACGAGGTCATTCCCAGCTTCGCCAGCGAGGCCGCCGTTCCCGACGAGTGGGACTGCCCGCGCTGCGGCTTCCCCGCGGGCAAGGACAAGGCCAACCCGCCGTCGCCGCCGCGCACCGAGCCGTACAAGACCCACCTGGCGTACGTGAAGGAGCGGCGCAGCGAGGAGGAGGGCAAGCTCATCCTCGACGAGGCGCTGGCCAAGCTCCGCGCCGACCGCGCCGCGGTCGAGGCCCACATGAGGGCCTCCCAGAACTAGGGCTTCGCAGGGGCCCGCGACCGGTCACCGGACCGGACGCGGGCCCCTGCGCGTGCCCGGCGACACCACGTCGGACATGAGGGATCCAGGTATCTTCTCATTCCCGAGACTGGTGTGGCTGGTGGGAAATACGATGACCGACACACCCCCGAAGCCCCCTTCCTGAGGAGTTGGTGTCGATGTCAGCGTGCCCCACCGGCGGAGACCACGACTGGATTCTCGGTGACGACCGCAAGTTCCAGTGCGCCAAGTGCGGTGCTCAGAGCGCCAGGCGGTTCTGAAGCACCTCCCCGGGCCGCGCGGTGCCCCGGGCCTCGGGTTCGTTCTTGGCCTCCGCCCTCCAGGTCACGGGCCTGCCCAGGCTCTCGGCCACGGTCGTGGCCCAACGCTCCAGGGGTGCGAACCGCTCCGCCCCCTCCTCGTCGAGCATGGTCCGCCCCCGGTAGACGATCCCCTCGATGACCAGGACCTCCCCGTCCACCAGGAGTGCGGTCTCGTACTCTCGCGTGCTGCGCCTCATGTGAAAGGACTGTAGCGCCGGAGAGGTGCGGACATCAGGCGTTCGCCGGGATTGACCGCACATGGCCGGGAAGGAGGGGCACCAAGCACCTCGGAAGCTTGGAAGAATGGAGGTATGGCCTCCCCCGAAGCATCGGACGTCCCCCCTGAGACACGGGGTGTCCCCTCGGACCTGACCCAGCGACCCGCGAGCGTGTCCCATCTGCGCCGCTACGTCAGTCTGCGCGGCCCCAACACGCGCATGTGGATGACGGCGGCCTACTTCTCCGGCGGCCTCACCCTGGGGTTCGTGGTGGTGGTGGGATCCATGCTCTGGCACGTCATGCGTGAGGACACCACGGTCGGCTCCGTCTCCCTGTGGGCGTTCGCGGCGCTGGTCATGTTCTTCATCGGCCCGGGCAGCAACGTCTTCCTCGTTCGGGGGCTGCCCCAGCGCATCACCCGCCAGGGCATCAGCGCCGACAGCGACGGCGTCACCGTGCTCCAGGAACGCAAGTGGTGGTTCCCCGGCGAGGGCACCTTCATCGCCTGGTCCGAGATCCGCCGCATCCGCGAGGTCCACACCGGTGGCCGCAGGATCACGTACTTCATCGAGTTCGCGCTGGACACCCACCGCACCGACCCCGAACTGCCCAGCTGGGCCGAGACCCCGGAGAGCCTGGACCTGGAGGTCGACCCCGAGGCGGCCACGCAGTTCTACGTGCAGGTGCCGCGCGACATCAAGGAGCACATCCTGAAGATGGTGGAGCGCACCGCGCCCCTGCCCTCGGTCGTGGAGCGGACCCCGCCGCTGCGCCAGCGCCGCTAGGACCGGCCGCTGAGTCTGCGCGTGAGTTCACCGGCGGCGTCCCGCACCCGTCCGGCCAGGGCCCGGGGGGTGACCGGACGCGCGACCGGCACGGTCAGGCTGATCGCCGCGGCCGGGCGCCCGTTGTGGTCCGAGGCGGCCGCCGCCACCGAGAGGAACCCCTCGGTGACCTGCCCGCTCTCGATCGACCACCCCTGCTGGCGCTCCTGTGTCAGCAGGTTCCGCAGTTCCCCGGGCGTGGTGGGCCCGCGCCCGGTGCGGTCGGTGAAGGCACCCGTGTCCGGGTAGAGCGCCCGCACCTGAGCGCGGGGGAGCCGGGCCAGCATGGCCCGCCCCGACGCGGTCAGGTGCGCGGGCAGGCGCACGCCCACCCCGGTGATCAGCGTGGGCGCGTGCGGCGGCTGCTCCTTGAGCAGGTACAGCGTGTCCGCGCCATGGAGCACCCCCAGGTGCGCGGTGGCCCCGGTGGTCTCGGTGAGCTGGTGCAACAGGGGACGGGCCAGCCGCTCGATGCCGTCGTGGCGCAGGTAGGCCGAACCGATCTCGAAGGCCGCGACCCCCAGGCCCCACCGCCGCTCCTCGGGCAGGTGGGTCACGAACCCCTCCTCGGCCATCGCCTCCAACAGCTGGTAGACGCTGGAGCGGGGCAGGCCGAGCCCGTTGGCGATGGCCGAGGCCGAGACCGGCCCCGGCCGCGAGGCCAGGAAGCGCAGCAGCCGCAGCGCGCGCGTGGCGGCCGGAACAACACTCATGCCCCCAAGGGTGCCACGACATGCGGCACTACCTCGGACGAGCCCGGGTGTCTGGTATCTCGGACGGTTCCGCCGTGTTGGCTCTTCCGGCGGGGTCGCGGACAGGGTCGAATGGGGGCATGTCCACAGCAGTTCCTTCCGTTGCCGTCGGCGGTGCTCCGCTCACCCCGGCCCAGGTCCTCTCCGTCGCCCGCGAGGGCGCCCACGTCGTCCTCAGCGAGGACACCCGCAAAGCCGTGCGCCACGGCCGTGAGCAGGTCGAGGCGCTCGCCCGGGGCGAGGTGCCCGCCTACGGCGTCAGCACGGGGTTCGGCGCGCTGGCCACCCGGCACATCGCCCCCGACCTGCGCGCCCGCCTCCAGCGCTCCCTCATCCGCTCGCACGCCGCCGGGGCCGGCCCCGAGGTGGAGCGGGAGGTCGTGCGCGCCCTGATGCTGCTGCGCCTGCGCACTCTGGCCTCGGGCAACACCGGGGTCCAGGTCGTCACCGTCGAGACCCTGGCCGCCCTGCTCAACGCCGGGATCACCCCCGTCGTCCACGAGTACGGCAGCCTGGGCTGCTCGGGTGACCTGGCCCCGCTGTCCCACGTCGCCCTGGCCCTCATGGGAGAGGGGCGGGTCCGTGACGCCGCCGGTGAGCTCAGGGATGCCGGGGAGGCCCTGGCCTCGGCGGGAATCACGCCCGTGGAGCTCGGAGCCAAGGAGGGCCTGGCCCTCATCAACGGCACGGACGGCATGCTCGGCATGCTCGCCATCGCCTGCATGGACCTGGAGCGCCTGCTCAAGGTCGCCGACATCACCGCCGCCATGAGCGTCGAGGCGCTGCTCGGCACCGACCGGGTCTTCGCGGAGGAGCTCCAGAGGCTGCGCCCGCACCCGGGTCAGGCCGCCTCCGCCTCGAACCTGCGCGCGATGCTCGCGGACTCACCGATCGTCGCCTCCCACCGGGGGCCGGACTGCAACCGGGTCCAGGACGCCTACTCGCTGCGCTGCGCCCCGCAGGTGGCCGGTGCCGCACGCGACACCCTCACCCACGCCCTGCTCGTGGCCGGGCGCGAGCTGGACAGCGTCATCGACAACCCGGTCGTGCTCGACGACGGCCGCGTGGAGTCCAACGGCAACTTCCACGGTGCGCCGGTCGCCTACGTTCTGGACTTCCTGGCCGTGGCCGTGGCCGACACGGCGTCGATCGCTGAACGCCGCACGGACCGCATGCTCGACGTCGCCCGTTCGCACGGCCTTCCGGCCTTCCTCGCGGACGACCCCGGCGTGGACTCGGGCCACATGATCGCCCAGTACACCCAGGCCGCCATCGTCTCCGAGCTCAAGCGCCTGGCCGTTCCCGCCAGCGTCGACTCCATCCCGAGCTCGGCCATGCAGGAGGACCACGTCTCCATGGGCTGGGCCGCCGCCCGCAAGCTGCGCCGCGCGGTGGACGGACTCACCACCGTGCTGGCCGTCGAGCTGCTGACCGCCGCCCGTGCCCTGGACCTGCGTTCCCCGCTGGAGCCCGGCCCCGCCACCGGAGCGGTCCTGCGCACCGTGCGCGAACGGGTCGCCGGTCCCGGCCCCGACCGCTACCTGGCCCCGGAGATCGCCGCCGTGGCCGCCCTGGTCGCGGACGGCTCGGTCGTCGAGGCCGCCGAGACCGTCACCCCGCTCGCCTAGCCCCCAAGGAGACCCCGATGAGCAACCCACGCACCGTCCGCGCGGCCCGCGGCCTCACCCTGTCGGCCAAGGGCTGGCAGCAGGAGGCGGCCCTGCGCATGTTCCACAACAACCTCGACCCCGAGGTGGCCGAGCACCCCGAGGACCTGGTGGTCTACGGCGGCACCGGCAGGGCCGCGCGGGACTGGCGCAGCTTCGACCGCATCACCGCCTCCCTGCGCGATCTGGAGGGCGACGAGACGCTGCTCGTGCAGTCCGGCCGCCCCGTGGGGATCATGCGCACCCACGAGTGGGCGCCGCGCGTGCTGCTGGCCAACAGCAACCTGGTGGGGGACTGGGCCAACTGGCCCGAGTTCCGCCGCCTGGAGGCCGAGGGCCTGACCATGTACGGGCAGATGACCGCCGGTTCGTGGATCTACATCGGCACGCAGGGCATCCTCCAGGGCACCTACGAGACCTTCGCGGCCGTGGCCGCCAAGAAGTTCGGCGGCACCCTGGCCGGAACCATCACGCTGACCGCCGGGCTCGGCGGCATGGGCGGCGCCCAGCCCCTGGCCGTCACCATGAACGACGGCGTGGCGATCGTGGTCGAGTGCGACGGCAGCCGCATCGACCGCCGTATCGAGCACCGCTACCTGGACGTGCGCGCCGACAGCCTGGACGAGGCGCTCGACCTGGCCGTGCGCGCCCGCGACGAACGCCGCCCGCTGTCCATCGGCGTCCTCGGCAACGCCGCCGAGGTCTTCCCCGAACTCCTGTCCCGCGGCGCGCCGATCGACGTCGTCACCGACCAGACCTCGGCCCACGACCCGCTGGCCTACCTGCCGGTGGGCCTCTCCTTCGAGGACTGGAAGGCCCTGGCGGCGGCCAAGCCCGAGGAGTTCACCGTCCGGGCCCGCGAGTCCATGGCCGCGCACGTGGAGGCCATGGTCGGCTTCCTCGACGCGGGCGCGGAGGTCTTCGACTACGGGAACTCCATCCGCGACGAGGCGCGCGAGGGCGGCTTCACCCGCGCCTTCGACTTCCCCGGGTTCGTGCCCGCCTACATCCGTCCCCTGTTCTGCGAGGGCAAGGGCCCGTTCCGCTGGGCCGCGCTGTCCGGCGACCCCGCCGACATCGCCCGCACCGACGACGCCATCCTCGACCTGTTCCCCGACAACGAGCACCTGGCCCGGTGGATCCGCATGGCGCGCGAGCGGGTCGCCTTCCAGGGCCTGCCAGCCCGGATCTGCTGGCTGGGCCAGGGTGAGCGGGCCGCCGCCGGGCAGCGCTTCAACGAGCTGGTGGCCTCCGGGGAGATCACCGCTCCGCTGGCCATCGGTCGCGACCACCTGGACACCGGGTCGGTCGCCTCGCCCTACCGCGAGACCGAGGGCATGAAGGACGGATCGGACGCGATCGCCGACTGGCCGCTGCTCAACGCCCTGGTCAACACCTCCTCCGGTGCCTCCTGGGTGTCCATCCACCACGGCGGCGGGGTCGGCATGGGCCGCTCCATCCACGCCGGTCAGGTGAGTGTCGCGGACGGCACCGAGCTGGCCGCCGCCAAGCTCCAGCGGGTGCTCACCAACGACCCCGCCATGGGCGTCATCCGCCACGTGGACGCCGGTTACGAGGAGGCGGAGCGGGTCGCGGACGCGCACGGCATCCGCGTCCCCATGAAGGAGGGCGAGTGAGCTTCGACCAGCTCTGGGCCGACCTGGCTCCGGTGGGGCGCTCCGCCGACAGCGGCGGCTACCACCGCCACACCTGGGCGGGCGCCGACACCGACGCCCGCGCCTGGTTCACCGAGGCGGCCGCCGCCCGGGACCTGGACGTGCGCACCGACCGCAACGGCAACCTCTGGGCCTGGTGGGGCACGCCCGGTCCGGGCGCCGTGGCCACCGGCTCCCACCTGGACTCCGTGCCCGACGGCGGAGCCTTCGACGGTCCCCTCGGGGTGGCCAGCGCCCTGGCCGCCGTGGACGAGCTGCGCGCCCGCGGGTTCACCCCCGCGCGGCCGCTGGTCCTGGGCGTGTTCGTCGAGGAGGAGGGCGGCCGGTTCGGGGTGCCCTGCCTGGGCAGCCGCCTGAGCACCGGGGAGATCGACCCGGCGCGCGCCCGGTCCCTCACCGACGCCTCCGGTGTCACCTGGGAGCGGGCCATGGCGGGGGCGGGGCTGGACCCCGAGGCGATCGGACCCGACCCCGAACTCCTCTCCTGGCTGGACGTGTTCGTCGAGCTGCACGTGGAGCAGGGGCGTGCGCTGGAGGACACCGACCACGCCGTGGGTGTGGCCAGCGCGATCTGGCCGCACGGCCGGTGGCGGATGGACTTCCGGGGCCGGGCCGACCACGCGGGGACGACCCGCCTGGAGGACCGCGCGGACCCCATGCTCCCGTTCGCCCACACGATCCTGGCCGCCCGCGCCCTGGCCGAGCGGCACGAGGCCCGGGCCACCGTGGCCAAGGGCCTCATCACCCCCAACGGCACCAACGCGATCCCCTCACTGGTCAGTGCCTGGCTGGACGCCCGCGCCGCCGACCGCGCCGCCCTGGAGTCGGTGGTGGAGGGCGTACGGGAGGCCGCCGACCGGGCCGCCCGCGACCACGGGGTCTCGCTCGCGATGACCGCCGAGTCCACCACGCCCCTCGTGGAGTTCTCCCACGACCTCCGCGACCGGCTCGCGGGGATCGTGGGCGGCCGCGCCGCCGAGTCCGCGGGCCCGGTCCCCGTGCTGCCCACCGGGGCCGGGCACGACGCCGGTGTGCTCTCCGCTCACGTGCCCACGGCGATGCTGTACGTGCGCAACCCGACCGGGATCTCCCACTCCCCGCAGGAGTGGGCCCGCCCCGAGGACTCCCACGCCGGGGTCCTCGCCCTGGCGGACGTTCTGGCCGACCTGCTCGCCGTGCCCGGAGGGACGCGGTGACGGGGCCGCGCCGGTACTGGTGCGAGTGGGCGTGGCTCGGCGGCGCGGCACCCGAACCGGGGGTGCTCCTCACCGTGGACGGCGCCGGACGGCTGGCCTCGGTCGTGGCGGGGTCCGCCCCGGACGGCGCCGAACGCCTGCCCGGCCTCACCCTGCCCGGTCTGGCCAACGCCCACTCGCACGCCTTCCACCGGGCGCTGCGCGGCCGCACCCACACGGACGGCGGCTCCTTCTGGACCTGGCGCGAGGTGATGTACCGGGCGGCCGCGCGCCTCGACCCGGACTCCTACCTCCGCCTGGCCCGGGCCGCCTACGCCGAGATGGCCCTGGCCGGGGTCGCCTGTGTGGGCGAGTTCCACTACCTGCACCACGGTCCCGGGGGGCGGCCCTACGCCGACCCCAACGCGATGGGAGAGGCCCTGGTCGAGGCCGCCGCCGACGCCGGGGTACGGATCACGCTGCTGGACGTGTGCTACCTGTCCGGCGGGTTCGCGGAGGACGGCACCCACCTGCCCCTGACCGGTCCGCAGCTGCGCTTCGGTGACGGCACCGCCGACGCCTGGGCCGCGCGGGTCGGCGCCTTCGCCCCCTCGGGGAGGCACGCCCGGGTGGGCGCCGCCGCGCACTCGGTCCGGGCGGTCCCCGCCGCCGACCTGTCCACCGTCGCCGGGTTCGCGGACGCGGGCGGGCTGCCCCTGCACGTCCACGTCTCCGAGCAGCCCGCCGAGAACGCCGCCTGCCTGGCCGCCCACGGAACCACCCCGGTTCGTGTGCTGGCCGATGCGGGGGCGCTCACCGAACGCACCACCCTGGTGCACGCCACCCACCTCACCGACGCCGACGTGCACACCGTCCGTGACCACGGGTCCGCCGTGTGCCTGTGCCCGACCACCGAGCGCGACCTGGCCGACGGTCTGCCGCGCACCGGTGACCTCGTGGCCGCCCCACACCCGATCCCGCTCAGTCTGGGAACCGACCAGCACGCCCAGCTGGATCTGTTCGAGGAGGCCCGTGCCGTGGAGCTGCACGAACGCCTGCGCACGCACCGCCGGGGCACCCTGGGCAGCGGAGAGCTGCTGCGCGCCGCCACCGTCGACGGCCACGCCGGACTCGGCTGGCACGACGCCGGGACCCTGGTCCCCGGTGCCCGCGCCGACCTGGTCAACGTGTCCCTGGACCACGTGCGTCTGGCCGGGGCCGACCCCGCGCGCGCCACCGACGCCGTGGTCTTCGCCGCCACCGCCGCCGACGTGCGGCACGTGATGGTGGACGGGGAGTGGACCGTCCGCGACGGCGTGCACGTCCGCCTGCCCGACACCGCCCGAGAACTCGACGCCGCCATCAAGGAGCTGCTGTGACCCCGACCGGCCCCGACGCCACGCCCGCGACCCCCGGCACGATCCTCGTCGACGCGATCGGCACCCTGGTCACCAACGACCCGGAGGTGGGGGAGGGGCCGCTGGGTGAGATCGGCGACGCCGCCCTCGTGATCGAGGACGGCCGCGTGGCCTGGGCGGGACCGCGCGCGCAGGCGCCCGCCGCCGACGCCCGGGTGGACGCCGCCGGGCGCTGCGTCCTGCCGGGGTTCGTGGACAGCCACTCCCACATCGTGTTCGCGGGGGACCGCAGCCGCGAGTTCGCCGCCCGGATGAGTGGCACCCCGTACTCGGCGGGCGGTATCCGTACCACGGTGGCGGCCACCCGCGCCGCCACGGACGCCGAACTCCTGGCCGGGGCCCGACGGTTCGTCCGTGAGGCGCAGGCCCAGGGCACCACGACCCTGGAGGTCAAGTCCGGATACGGGCTCACCGTGGAGGACGAGCGCCGCTCCCTGGAGGTGGCCGGTCGGGTCACCGACGAGGTCACCTTCCTGGGCGCCCACGTGGTCGCCCCCGAGTACGCTGACGACCCGACCGCCTACGTGGACCTGGTCACCGGTCCCATGCTGGACGCCTGTGCCCCGCACGCCCGCTGGGTGGACGTGTTCTGCGAGCGCGGGGCCTTCGACGAGGAGGCCTCCCGCCGGGTGCTCACCGCGGGGATGGCCCGTGGGCTCCTGCCCCGCGTCCACGGCAACCAGCTGGGTGAGGGGCCCGGGGTCCGCCTGGCGGTGGAGCTGGGGGCCGCCTCCGTCGACCACTGCACCTACCTGTCCGGTGAGGACGTGGACGCCCTCGCGCAGGCCGCCAAGCGTCCCGAGCCCACGGTGGCCACGCTGCTGCCCGGGGTGGACTTCTCCACCCGCCAGCCCTACCCGGACGCCCGTTCCCTCATCGACGCGGGCGCGGTCGTGGCCCTGGCCAGCGACTGCAACCCGGGTTCGTGCTTCACGTCCAGCCTGGCCTTCTGTATCGCGGTGGGCGTGCGGGACATGGGTATGACCCCGGACGAGGCCGTGTGGGCGGCCACCATGGGTGGGGCGCTGGCGCTGCGCCGCGACGACGTCGGACGCCTCTCACCGGGGGCCCGCGCCGACCTCACGCTGCTCGACGCCCCGAACCACCTCTACCTGGCCTACCGTCCCGGTGTGCCCCAGGTGGCGGCGGTCTGGAAGGACGGCGCCCTGGTCTCCGGCCAGCCGTAGCCCACGCACGCCCGCCCGCGAACCGGCCGGTCGTGCCCACGGCCCGGCCGCGCAACGCTCCGGGCACGGGGGAGGTGACGCCCGCGCACTGCGGGCCTCCCTCATCCCTCGTGCCCGACGGGCGTCCCGAGGCGGGCGGTCCACGCCCGGTGCGCCAGGCGGTGCGCGGCGCGTCCGAGCATGGCGCGCACCACCAGGGGGTGCAGCGGGCGGACCACCGCCCAGTACAGGCGCCCGCGCCGGTTGTGCAGCCGTACCACCGTGGTGAGGGTGACCGTCTCCCGCCCGTCGTCGGTGTCCACCAGGACGGAGGCGCGGAAGTCCAGGTGCCCGGAGTCGGTGCCCAGGAGTACCTCGCCGGGCCGGGACCGCACGGTGTCGAAGGCCTCGCGGCCGGCGCGTTCGACACCGATCAGCCCCACCAGGGCCTCGCGCAGCAGGAGCAGGCCGAGCACCCACCGGGGCGGGTCGCGGAAGACCGCGTCCGCCCACTCCTGGGGCCCGGCCCCGGTGCCGGGCCGGGCCCGCACCGCGACGGCGTCGAGGGGGCGAACCCCGTCGAGGGCGTCGTGCGCGAGCCGCGCGGCCTCCGGGACGGGGCACGCGGAGGCCACGGGGCGGGTCCGGAGCCGCAGCACGCGGACCCAGGGTGACCAGCGTGCCGGCCGGGGGGAGCGCGCGGACACGGCGCGTTCGGCGTTGTCGAACAGGTCCTCGATCAGGGCGTCGTGCAGCGGGCGCACCGCGAGGTGCCACAGGAGGCGCATGAGGCCGCGCGGTCGGCCCGTGACGGTGTGGCGCAGCAGGGCCCGGTCCTCGCCGAGGGGCCGGATCTCGAACGCGTGGGTGCCGTCGAACCGCGTCGGGAGCCGGAAGGCGAACCGGACCCGGCGACCCGGCTCGTACGCGCTCACCCGGTAGCGGATGGGGCCGTGGCCGCCGTCGGCGCCGACGCCCAGGGGTCGGTCCAGGCGCATCGGCATCCACGCCGGGCTCGGCCACAGGAGGTCCTCCGCACCTCCCAGCGTGCCGAGGAGACCGGCCACGGCCTCGGCGGGCGCGTGGATCTCACGTTGGTGGGTGTTGTGGACCAGTCCCATGACGACCTCCGTCGTGCCTTCCATACGCCACCGTATGGAAGTCTCCATACGGTACCGTACGGACATGGCCAACGAGAAGACCCGGGGACGCCTCTCCGCGACCGACTGGGCCCGCGCGGCCCTCACCGCGATGGGCGAGGGGGGACTCGCCGCCGTCTCCGTCGAACCGATCGCCGCGCGGCTGGGCACCACCAAGGGCAGCTTCTACTGGCACTTCGCCAACCGCGACGCACTGGTCGCGGCGGCGCTGGACCTGTGGGAGCGCGAGCACACCGAGGCCGTGGTCCGCAGGGTCGAGTCCGAGCCGGACGCCCGCGCCCGGCTCCGGCGCCTGTTCACCGACGTCACCCTCGGCGTCGCCCGGACACCGGAGAACCGGATCGAGGTGGCGCTGCTCGCCACCGCCTCGCACCCGCTCGTGGCCGCCACCGTCTCGCGCGTCACCGAACGCCGGATCGCCTACGTGGCGGCCCTCTACGAGGAACTGGGTGCCACACCCGACCGCGCGCGGCAGCGGGCCCTGCTGGCCTTCTCCACCTGGCTCGGCTACACACAGCTCGTCCACGCGACCCCCGAGGCTCTGCCGCACGGCCCGGACGCCGAGGCCTACGTGGAGTTCGTCCTGGACCAGACCGTCACCCCCGAGGGGATCGACGACGGGGGCGGTCCCGCGAACGCTCAGTGAGTCCCCCGACCCCCGCGCCCGACCCCCGCCGGGCGTACCTCGCCGGGAGCCGGTGCTCAGGCTCCCGGCTCCCGGGTTCCCGGGCCCTCGGGGGCGGCGAACAGGACCAGGGCCAGGGCGGCCTCGCGGGGGACGGTCGGATCCAGGCCGGTCGCCTCGCGGAAGGCCTGGAGCCGGTTGACCACCGTGTTGCGGTGGCAGTAGAGCGAGGTCGCCGTCTCCTTGACCGATCCCGTCGCCGCGTAGTGGGACAGCGTCTCCACGAGCCGCGCGCGGTGCTCGGGGTCGAGTCGTTCCATGCCGCGCAGGTGCTCCCGGCCGAAACCGGGCAGCGCCTCACGGATCCGGTCGCGCGCCAGGGCCGACCACGCACGCGACTCCTGGACCAGCTCACCCGGGCGGGCGTAGCGGGCCAGCACCCGGGCGGCCTCCACCGCGGCCGGAACCGACGCCAGGCCGTCCGCCCCGGACACCCGCCCGCCGTTCACCTCCCGGGGGAGGGGCGGCCACCCCGCCCCGCCGCTCTCCCGGACCAGCGCGGTGCCCTCGTCGAACTCCCAGGTGAGGCACGGGTCGTGCTCGCGGTCCCGGACCAGGCGCCGCCAGGCCTCGTCCCTGGGCAGGCCGGTCACGAAGGCCACCTCGAACCGGCCCCGCTCGGGCAGGCCGAGGGTGCCCGCCACCTCGGAGGCCACCTCGGCGGCCCGGTCCCCGGCGTTCAGCAGACGGGAGAGGGCCTGCGCGGTGAGCGCGCGGGAGTCCCGCAGCAGTACGGCCTGTTCCTCCAGGAAGGCCACCTGCACGTCACCGATGTAGCGCTCCACGATGGTGAGGATCTCCTCGGCGTGCTGCACGAGGACGTCCGCCGAGCCCGCCCCTCCGGCGCGCGCCAGTCCGGCCCACAGCACGCGGAAGTCGAGCCGGACCGCCTCCAGCAGCCGTTCGCGCGCGACCCCCTGGCGGGCCCGGCGCCTGCCGAGCCGTACGGGCAGCCCGACCAGGTGGGCGGGGAGCGGCTGGCCCGCGATCTGGCGGATGAGCATGTCGAGGGTGTCGCTCGCGGTCGCGCGCAGGTCGGTGTCGGGCACCGTCCGTTCCCGGTACCCGCCGAGGCCGTCCAACCGCCGCAGGAAGTCGTCCACCAGGGCCTCACGGTCGGCGGCCAGCAGCGCGAGCGTGCGGGCCCAGGCTTCGGCGTCGGCACCGTCGGGCACCGGCTCGTGCTCGGAAACGTTACGCCCCGGCGACATGGCGGAAACACCAGTCTCCGGGGTCGGGCGCGGGGCGGCCTCGGCGTCCGAATCCGCCTCCACCAGGGAGTTCCGGGGGCGTTCGGGGTCCCGGTCGGGTCCGTCCGGTGACATGGCACTGTGCATTCGCACAGGGTAGCGGCGCAGAGCGTGGATGAATGCCGATTGATCCCCACCCACCACACCAGCACCATGAAGGCGAGACAAACGCGCTGTTTCCACAGCTCAAACGGAGACCCTCATGACCGCAAGCCCCAGCACCCCCACCGGTGTCGACCCCTCCTCGGGCCCGGCCCGACTCGAACCGGCGAAGATGCGGAAGATCGCCACCGCCAGCGTCATCGGCACCACCGTCGAGTGGTACGACCTCTTCCTCGTCGGCACCGCCTCCGCCCTCGTCTTCAACCAGGTCTTCTTCCCCGACCTCGACGGCGCCGTCGGCACCATCCTGGCCTTCCTGACCTTCGCGTCGGCCTACGTGGCACGAACCGCGGGCGCGGTCCTGTTCGGGCACTTCGGCGACCGCCTGGGCCGCAAGTCCATGCTGCTCATCTCCCTGATCACCATGGGCGTGGCCACCGTCGCCATCGGCCTGGTCCCCGACTACCGCGCGATCGGCGTCGCGGCCCCGCTCCTGCTGCTCACCCTGAGGCTCATCCAGGGCCTGGCCCTGGGAGGCGAGTGGGGCGGCGCGGTCCTCATGACCGTGGAGCACGCCCCGGTCCAGCGGCGCGGCTGGTACGGCTCGCTGGTGCAGGTCGGCGTGCCCGTCGGCACGCTCCTGGCCAACCTCGCCTTCCTCGGCGTCCTGGCCTCGGTCGACCACGAGGCCTTCCTGAACTGGGGCTGGCGCGTGCCGTTCCTGATGTCCGCGCTGCTCGTGGGCGTGGGCATCTACATCCGCCTGCACATCGAGGAGACCCCCAGCTTCCAGCAGGTCAAGGACCAGGGCGCCAAGGCCAAGCTCCCGTTCGCCCACCTGATGCGCAACTACTGGAAGCAGGTCCTGCTCGGCGGCGTCGCGACCCTGTCGACCGGGTCCACGTTCACGCTCCTGGTCACCTCCGGAGTCAACTACGGGACCACCGAGCTGGGCCACTCCGAGAACCTCATGCTGTGGGCCGTGCTGGTCGCCTGTTCCCTGGCGTTCGTGGCCATCCCCTTCTTCGGCCGCCTCTCCGACAGCCTGGGCCGCAGGCCCGTGATCCTGGCCGGAGTGGCCGCCGAGGCGCTGCTGGCCTTCCCGTTCTTCTGGATGCTCGACTCCGGGTCGGTGCCGCTGCTCTTCGTCGCCTACGCGATGATGATGCTGGCCTTCTCCGCGAACTACGGCCCCATCGCGACCTTCCTCGCCGAACAGTTCGGATCCAAGATCCGCTACTCCGGGCTGTCCGTGGCCTACATGCTCTCCGGCCTCCTGGGCTCCGCCGCCACCCCCGCCGCCACGGTGTGGCTGCTGTCCGTGTCCGGGCAGAGCTCCTCGATCGCCTGGTACATCGTCGCCGCGTCGCTGCTCTCGCTCGGCGCGCTGCTCCTGCTGCGCTCCCTCGCGGGCGGCAGCAGGTTCGACGAGGCCGAGGTGGACGCCAACGTCCGGAAGGCGGTGTGACGATGACCCCCGTCCGTATCGACGCGGTCGACGGCCTCGCCGCACCCGTGGGCGCGTTCTCCCACGCGGTGGTCGCCCACGGCTTCGTGTACACCTCCGGGCAGCTCCCGGTGGACGCCACCGGAAGCGCCCCGGACACCTTCGCGGAACAGCTCACCCGCACCCTCGGCAACCTCCGCACCGTCCTGGAGGCGGCGGGCAGCTCGCTCGACCACGTGGTCAAGGTCAACGGCTACCTCACCGACCCCGACCACCTCGACACCTACAACCGGGTCTACCGCGAGGTGTTCGGGCACACCCTCCCGGCCCGCACCACGGTGTGCGTCTCCCTGTGGGGCGTCGCCCTGGAGATCGACTGCGTGGCGGTCCTCGCGCACCGCGGGGAGGGGGAGCCCCGTGACTGAACCCGGCTCCGACACGCGGACGGCCGCGCTCCTGGCCGCCTTGGCGGACGTCGAGATCCCCACCCTCGGCCACGTGCTGGAGGAGGGGTTCTGCGACTCCGGCATCCGCCGCCTGACCCCGGTGCCCAGGATGGCCGGGGTGGCGCACACCGTCCGCCTGGCCACTCCCGACGCCCTCGCGGTCAACCGTGCCCTGGTCGGCCTCGCCCCGGGCGGGGTCCTGGTGGTCGAGGTGGTCGGCGGGGCGCACGCGCCCGTCGGGGCGGTCACCGTCGCCGCCGTGGTCGCCCGGGCCGGTGCGGGCGTGGTCGTGGACGGTCCCGTCACCGACCACTCCGCCCTGGCGGAGAGCGGACTGCCCGTCTACGCCCGGGGCACCACCTGCCGCACCACCAAGCGCCTGGGCACCGCCCTCGACGGGGTCGGCGCGCCCGTCACCGTGGGCGGCGTCCGGGTGCGCGGCGGGGACGTCGTCCTCGGTGACGAGAACGGGCTGCTGGTCCTGGACCCGCACACGTTCGACCCCGTCCTGGCCGAGGACGCCCGCCGCTCGGACCGGGCCGAACCGGAACTCCTCGCCCGCATCCGCGCCGGGGAACCGCTCGAAGGCCTCCTCGCCCTCTGACCCGCCGGCACCCGCGCCACCGCCCCCGCCCCGACACCACAAGGAAGGCCCCACCCACGATGTCCACCACAGGCCCCGCGCCGACGGACGCCGCCCGCTCCGCCGGTCACCTCATCGTCGCCCAGCTCGAACACGAGGGAGTCCGGCGCGTCTACGGGGTGCCCGGGGAGTCCTACCTCGACGTCCTCGACGGGCTGTACGACTCCGCCGTCACCACCGTGGTCACCCGCCACGAGGGCGGCGCCGGGTTCATGGCGCTGGCGGAGGGGCGGCTCACGGGTCTGCCGGGCGTGGCCATGGTCACCCGGGGGCCCGGCGCGGCCAACGCCTTCGTCGCGGTGCACACCGCGTACCAGGACGCCACCCCGCTCCTGCTGTTCGTCGGGCTGATCCCCGTCGCGGACCGGGGCAGGGAGGCGTTCCAGGAGTTCGACCTGACCGGGTGGTTCGGCAGCACGGCCAAGAAGGTCGTCACGCTCGACGACCCGGCGTCCGCCGCGCGGGTGGTCTCCGAGGCGGTCCACACGGCGCGCTCCGGCCGCCCCGGTCCCGTCGTGATCGGTCTGCCCGAGGACGTCATCCGGGTCCGGGTGCCCGGTGGAACCGTGGTGGAGCCGCGCACCGCCACGACCGGCCGCCCCTCCGCCGAGGCCGTGGCCGAGGTCGTCGCGCGGGTCGACCGCGCCGAGCGGCCCGTCATCGTGGTGGGTGGCGAGTCCTGGACCGACGCGACCGGCGCCGCGCTCACGGCCTGGGCCCGCGAGCGCCGGATCCCGGTGCTCGCGGACTTCCGCGCCTACGACGCCGTGCCCCACCGGGTACCGGGGGAACCGAGCCCCTACGCGGGCTCCCTCGGTTACGGCCGCGCCGACGCTGCGGCCGCCCTCTTCGACGGCGCCGACCTGGCCCTGTTCGTGGGCACGGCCCGCACCGACGTGCTCAGCGACGGCTACACCCTGGGCGGCGACGCCGAGACGATCCTCGTGCTTCCCGGTGACCCCCTCGGCCACAGCGGACGCGTCGACCAGCACCTGGCCGCCGCCCCCGCCGGGTTCGTCGCCGCGCTCACCGAGCACGGCGACGAGGCCGTCCGGCACGACGCCGACCGGATGGAGCGGGCCCGCGCCTCCCACGAGGCCTTCTCCACTCCCGAACCCGAGGGGACCGCCGACACGGAGGACGGTTTCGTCGACCTCACCGCCGTCATGGCGGTGCTGCGGGAGGAGCTCGACGGCGACGCCGTCGTCACCTACGGCGCGGGCAACCACGCGCTCTGGCCCGCCCGGTACCTGGAGCACCGCTCCAGCGGCTCCCTCCTCGCCCCACGCAACGGCGCCATGGGCATGGGCGTCCCGGCCGCCGTCGCCGCCTCCCTCGTCCACCCCGGGCGCCAGGTGGTCTCCGTGGCCGGGGACGGCTGCTTCCTCATGAACGGCCAGGAGATCGCGACGGCGGTCGGCTACGGCGCGTCCTTCGTCGTGATCGTCGTGGACAACGGCGTCTACGCCACCATCCGCGAACACCAGGAACACCACTACCCGGGGCGTCCCTCCGGCACCCACCTCACCAACCCCGACTTCGCCGCGTTGGCCCGATCCTTCGGCGGGTACGGAGAGACGGTGTCCACCACCGCCGACTTCCGCGCGGCCCTGCTCCGCGCGCGCGAGAGCGGCGGCCCCGCCGTCCTGCACCTGAGACAGGATCCCGCGGTCCGGTCTCCCTCCGCGTCCTGACCGCCCGCAGCCGACACCACCGTACGAACAGGGGACGACCCATGCCCACCAGCCGACCGACCACCGAGCCGACCCCGGCGCGGGACGAGGCCGACCAGCGCTTCCTGGACGACTTCGCGACCATGAGCACCTTCGGGGCCACCCCCGAGGGGGGCGTGGACCGCCAGGCCGCCACCGAACCCGACAACGCCCAGCGCCGGTGGTTCGCCTCCCTCATGGAGGAGAACGGCCTGCGTGTGGTCTACGACCGGATCGGCAACCAGTTCGGGCTGCTGGAGCGCGTCCCCGGTGCCCCCTACGTCGTCGTCGGCTCCCACATGGACTCCCAGCCCACCGCCGGTCGCTTCGACGGGGCCTACGGCGTGCTCGCGGCGGCGCACGCCGTGTTCCGCGTCGCTGCCGAGGAGCCCGCCCCGGCAGCCCCACCCGCGCACAACCTGGCCGTGGTCAACTGGTTCAACGAGGAGGGCTCCCGGTTCGAGCCCTCCATGATGGGCAGCGCCGTGTACACGGGCAGGCTCGACCTGGAGACCGCGCTGGCCACCCGCGACCGGGCCGGGACCACCGTGGCCGAGGCGCTGGAGCCCACCGGGTTCCTGGGTGACGGCGACGGCCCCCCAGCCGTCTTCTGCGCCGAGATCCACATCGAGCAGGGCCGGGTCCTGGAGGACTCCGGTTCCACGATCGGTCTGGTCAGCGCGTCCTGGGCGGCCAGCAAGTACGAGATCACCGTGCACGGGGAGCAGTCACACTCCGGGGCGACCGTCATGGCGGACCGTCGTGACGCGCTCCTGGGCGCCTCCCGCCTGGTCGTCGCCGCGCGGGAACTGGCGGACGCCTTCCCCGGCACCCTGCACACCGCCGTGGGAAAACTGGACGTCTACCCGAACTCACCGGTCGTGGTGGCCTCCCGGGTCACGCTCCTGCTGGACCTGCGCTCACCCGACGAGGACGTGCTGGCGCGGGCCAACGCCCTGCTGCTGGAGCGCGTGGCCGGGATCGAGGCGGAGAGCGGGGTGACCGTGGAGCGGCACCTGTCCCACTCCTGGGGTGTCAACCCCTACCAGCCCTCCGGCGTGGAGCTCGCCCGCACCAGCGCCGAACGCCTCGGGTTGAGCAGCGAGCCCATCATGACCGTGGCCGGGCACGACTCCATCAACATGAAGGAGCACGTCCCCACCGTGATGCTCTTCGTGCCCTCCGTCAGCGGCGTCTCGCACAACGTCGGAGAGTTCACCGAGGACGCCGACCTGCTCGCCGGGCTGGAACTGTTCACCGACGTGACCCGCCGCCTGGGCGCGGGCGAGCTCGGCCCCGCCACCACCTACGTCCCCGGAGAGGACCGTTCGTGACCGACTACGCCGTCACCGACCCGACCACCGGCCGTGTGGTCCGGCGCTTCCCCACCGCCACGGAGGCCGAGGTCGACGCCGCCGTCGCTGGGGCCGCCGCCTCCTTCCGGGACTGGCGCCGCCGCCCGGTGGCCGAGCGCGCCCGCTTCCTGGCGGCCGCGGCCGAGCTCCACCGCGAGCGGCGCGACCTTCTCGCGGCGATCATCACCCGGGAGATGGGAAAGACCACCGCCGAGGCGCTGGGTGAGGTCGACCTGTGCGCCGACATCCACGACTACTACGCCCGCAACGCCGCCGCGTTCACCGCCGACCGCGCCCTGGACGTGGCCGAGGGGTCCGCGATCGTGCGGACCGAACCGATCGGCGTCCTGCTCGGCATCATGCCCTGGAACTACCCGTACTACCAGGTGGCGCGGTTCGCGGCCCCCAACATCGCGCTCGGCAACACCGTGCTGCTCAAGCACGCGCCGAGCTGCCCCGAGTCCGCGGCGGCGATCGTCGACCTGTACGCCGACGCCGGACTGCCCAAGGGCGTGTACACCAACCTGTACGCCACCGAGGAGCAGGTGGCGCGCATCATCGAGCACCCGGCGGTGCAGGGGGTCTCGCTCACCGGGTCGGAGCGGGCGGGCCGGGCCGTCGGCGCGCTCGCCGGACGCGCGATGAAGCGGACCGTCCTGGAACTGGGCGGGTCCGACCCCTTCATCGTGCTGGCCGACGCCGACCTCGACCGGGCGGTGGACGCCGCCGTGGCAGGCCGCATGGGCAACGCCGGACAGGCCTGCACGGCCGCCAAGCGGATCATCGTGCTGGACGAGGTCCACGACGCCTTCGTGGCGGCCTTCGTGGACCGGGTCGCGGCCCTGCGGGTCGGCGACCCCGCCGAGGAGGGGACCGACCTGGGGCCGCTCTCCTCGGAGACGGCCGCGCGCCAGGTGATCGGGCAGGTGGAGGACGCCGTGGCCCACGGGGCGACCGTGCTGACCGGCGGCGACCGGCCGGACCGCGACGGGGCGTTCGTGCGGCCCACGGTCCTCACCGGAGTGGCTCCCGGAACGCGTGCCTACCGGGAGGAGATCTTCGGACCGGTCGCCGTGGTACACCGGGTCGGGTCCGTCGACGAGGCGGTCGAGCTGGCCAACGACACCCCGTACGGGCTGGGCAGCGTGGTCTTCGGCGCGGACGAGAAGGCGGCGCTGGCCGTCGCCGACCGGCTCGACGTGGGCATGGTGTCGGTGAACGCCCCCTCACGCACCCAGGCCGACCTGCCGTTCGGCGGGGTGAAGGCCTCCGGGATCGGCCGGGAGCTGGGGGAGTACGGCATGGCGGAGTTCGTGAACCGCAAGCTCCTGCGCGTGCCGTAGGGCGCGCACGCGAACGGGGGTCGGCGGGCACCAGCGTGCCCACCGACCCCCGTTTCGCGGTTGACGCGATGAGGCCGCCCGGACGTTCCCGGGGGACCGCCCGGTGAACTCGGGGAGTGGTCCGGGGACGAACCCCGGTGCGTCGACGACCTAGTCGTCGTCGCCGTCCGCGTCGCTGTCGGAGCCCTCGGGCTTGTCGGTGGAGGCAGCGGCGGCCTTCTTGGTGACGCGGCGCTTCTTCACCGGACGCGAGTAGTCGACGAGGGGCTCGTAGCGGGTCTCGTGCTCCTTGAAGCACTCCTCGCAGGAGTCGACCTCACGGACGGCACCCTCCCAGGCGAACTGGATGACCTCAGTCGCCTCGACCTTCTCCTCGCGGACGGCGTGGGGATCGCAGTACTTGCGCGTGAAGACCTCGGTGACCACGGCGGGGATTTCCCTTCGGTATCGCGTGAACTGTGCGGACCCTGTAATCATACACGTGTACGAACGCGGAAACGGGTGATGAGACCGGTTTCCGTGATGGGTCGGGGTCGCCCCGAAGCCTAGCGAAGTCGGAGGGGTCATCGCGCCGTCCGGTGGCGCGTGTGGCCCGGATGACCAGGCGGTCCATTCGGGTGACGATCCGTGATCCCGGTCTCCGTCGCGGGGCGCGGGCCTTCCGGGAACCGTTTCGCTACGCCGTTCCGTCCTTTCGTGTTCCGGTCCCGTATTCGTTCCAGCCGATTTGTGTATTTGGTGAACACGGCGCGGGGTCCGTGGTTAGTGTGAGTCCCATTCAGGGGTGAGGGGACGTCCGGTGACGGAGACGGGCCGCCCCGGGAAACCGGCCGTCGCGCCCCGTGCGGCGCGCGCCGAGGGAAAGGCCGGGTCCGTGGGGGAACGGATTCGGCGGCACACACAAGGGCCCCGCGTGCGCGGGGTGGATTCTCCGTGTTCGGGGGGACACTCGTGGTCGAGTACATGGAAGGCACGTCCAGAGGCCGTGGTGGTGACGCTGGGGAACCGCCCCGCGCCGGAGGCGGACCGGCGCGCGGTCGGGGCGGTGCGGAGAGGGCGCACGCGTGTGAA
Source organism: Nocardiopsis eucommiae (assembly GCF_965344335.1). NCBI lineage: Bacteria > Bacillati > Actinomycetota > Actinomycetes > Streptosporangiales > Nocardiopsidaceae > Nocardiopsis > Nocardiopsis eucommiae. Next base: position 105,688 of record NZ_CBDRIY010000010.1, on the reverse strand, counting down.
CGCGTCTCCGTCGACCCGCGATTCGTGAAACTCCGAAGGAGATTCGCACTTCTGTCCTGGGCGGTGGTCGCCATCTTCCTGCTGAGTTACCTTTCCTATCTCCTCCTTTCCGCCTACGCGCGCGATTTCATGAGTGTGCGGATCACCGAGTCCGTCAACGTCGCCATGGCGATGGGGGTCGGGCAGTTCGCGCTCACCTTCGCGCTCGCCTGGGCGTACGGCCGTTTCTCCGCCCGCGCCATCGACCCCCTCGCGGAGGAGATCCGCGACCGTGCCCGGGCCGAGGAGACCCTCGACGGACGGGTGGCCGCCTGATGGACACCGTCCTGCTTCCGTTCACCACCGCGCTCGCCGGCCGGATCGAGGCCGCGCACGCCTGGACCATCGGCCTGTGCGCGGTGTTCGTCCTGGTCACCCTCGCCATCACGATCCGCGCGCGGCGCACCACCAGGGGCGCCGTCGACTTCTACGCCGGGGGGCGCGGCTTCTCCAGCACCCAGAACGGCCTCGCGCTGACCGGCGACTACCTCTCCGCCGCGTCCTTCCTGGGTATCGCCGGGATGATCGCCCTCCAGGGCTACGACGGCTTCCTGTACTCCATCGGCTTCCTGGTGGCCTGGCTGCTCGTGCTGCCCATGGCCCAGCTCACACGCAACACCGGCCGTTTCACCATGGCCGACCTCCCCGCCTTCCGCATGCGCCGGATGCGGGTGCGCCTGGCGTGCACGGTGTCGACGGTCACCGTGTGCGTGTTCTACCTGGTGGCGCAGATGGTGGGGGCGGGCGCCCTGGTCTCGGTCCTGCTCGGCCTGCACGACGGCGGCACCGTCCTGGGCCTGGACGCGGGCCGGGTCCGCACCGGCGCCATCGTGCTCGTGGGCGTGCTGATGATCGTCTACGTGATGTACGGCGGGATGAAGGCGGCCACCTGGCTCCAGATCATCAAGGCCGTGGTGTTGCTCACCGCGACCGGACTGCTCACCGTCCTCGTCCTGGCCCTGTTCTCCTTCGACCCGCGCGCGCTGCTCAGCGGGGCGGCCGAGGCCAGCGGCCACGGACAGGCCTTCCTGGAACCCGGACTGCGGTTCGGCGTCGAGGTCCCCGGAGACGCGGCCCGGACGCTCTTCAACAAGATGGACCTGGTCAGCCTGGGTCTGGCACTGGTGCTGGGCACCGTGGCCCTGCCGCACATCCTCATCCGCTTCTACACGGTGACCGACGGGCGCGCCGCCCGCTCCTCGGTCAACCGCACCATCGCCCTGGTGGGCGCCTTCTACCTGATGACCCTCGCCCTGGGGTTCGGCGCCGCCGCCCTGGTGGGGTCCGAGCGCATCACGGCCCTGGACCCCTCGGGCAACTCCGCCGTCCCCCTGCTCGCGGAGGAGGTGGGCCGCAGGGCCGCAGGGCCGGTGGGCGCGGCCGTGCTGCTCGCGCTGATCTCCGCCGTGGCGCTGGCCACCATCCTCGCGGTGATCGCCAGCCTCACCCTGGCCTCGTCCTCCTCGATCGCGCACGACCTGTTCGGCCACATCCTCATGTGGGGGCGTCCGCGCGAGTCCCAGGAGATGGGGGTGGCCCGCTTCTCCGCGTGTGTGATCGGCGCGGTCTCCATCGCCCTGGCGGTGGGCGCTCAGGGTCAGAACGTGGCCTTCCTGGTGGGGCTGGCCTTCGCGATCGCGGCCGCCGCCAACCTGCCGGTCATCGTCCTCACCATGTTCTGGCGCCGCTTCAACACACGGGGCGTGGAGTGGGGGATCTACGGCGGCCTCTCCGCGACCCTGCTGCTGATGCTGTTCTCCCCGGTGGTGTCCGGCAACACCGACCCCGTGACCGGAGAGAACCTGTCGATCCTGCCCGCCTGGATCGACATCCAGGTCTTCCCCATGGAGAACCCGGCCCTGGTGGCCGTGCCGATCGGCTTCGCCTGCGCGATCGTCGGCAGTCTGCTCTCACGGGAACGCGACAGCGCGCGCTTCACCGAGCTGCGGGTGCGCTCGCTCACCGGGTGGGGCGCCGACCGCGACTGACCGGCGGGGCCGGACGGCACCCTCAGCGGTGGTCGCCGGGGCCGGCGTCGGCGAAGGTGGCGGCCACGTCGTCGAGGAGGTCCGGGAGCCCCGGCAGGGCCCGGGCGAGGTCGTCCCACCCCTGCTGGAACGACGCGGCACCGGACTCCAGGGACCACTGCTCGGAGCGGCGCAGGGAGCGGCGCAGCGCCCACGCGGCCACCGCCACGATCGGGCGCGACAGGCCGACACCGTGCACATCCAACCGTCCCGTGACCGTCCACGTCCCGTCGGTTCCGGGCGAGGGGGAGGCCTCGCCGCGCGCCCGGACCAGCGGGTGCTCCACCTCCAGGGTCACCGGGGGAGGGGTCGCCGCGCCGGCGGCGGACGCGAACCAGCCGGGCAGGTCCAGCCGGACGCGTACCCGGGCGCGCAGCAGGTGCGAACCCCAGCGTGCCAGGGCACTCCGTACCGGGAAGCGCAGTTCCGCGTCGACGGCCAGGGTCTCCCGGGCGCGGTCGTGCACCACCCCGCCGGTGGTGGAGGGGGCCTCGCCGCCGTCCTCGGCGGAGGCCCCACCGGTCCCGGCCTCCTCACGCATGGCGAAGTCGACCGCGCACACCCCGCTCTCGTCCCACGAGGCCACGGTGAGGTCGGTGCCCACCCACCCCTCGCCGTCCGACGCGAAGACCGGCCGCCCCTCGGGATCGACCTCGGTGACCAGGTAGGTGCTGCCGGGTGCGAGGTGCTCCCCGGAGAGCAGTCGCAGGGAGGGTTCGGCCGCCTCGATCGCCGCCTCGTCCGCCAGGTCCTGGGCGGCGATCTCGCGCTCGGTGGAACCCGGCTCCCCGGTCCGCCCGGACTCCTCCCACGGGTCCGGCGTCCCGTGCTCGTGGGCGGTCCGCTCCCCCTGGTCGAGCGTGAGGCCCAGCTCCTCGGCCCGGAGCTCCAGGCGCCGCAGCTCCTTCTCCGACGGCAGGACCAGCAGGCCGTCCTCCCCGAAGCGCGCGCCGCGCAGGACCCCGTAGGCCGAGGACACCGTCCGTGCGAGGTCCGCGCGCCCCAGGGGTGTCAGGGCGAGGCTGTGGCTCAGACGGGGCATGGGCCCTCCGCTTCGAGTGGGTCGACAGTGGCCAGCCCATTGTGGTCCCCGCGTGTGGGGCCGGACAACCGTGGATCCGTCGTCGGCGTGGGGCACCATGACCGGTATGACCAGACACATCGTGCTGCTGCGCGGTATCAACGTCGGGGGACACCGCAAGGTGCCCATGGCCGACCTGCGCGCGCTGCTCACCGGGCTCGGGTACACGGACGTGGCCACCTACATCCAGAGCGGCAACGCCGTCCTCACCGCCTCGGAGTCCGACCCCGGGGTGGTGGAGGCGGCCGTGCGCTCGGCGCTGCGCGACCGTCTCGGTCTGGACGTGCCGGTGATGGCGCGCACCCTCGACCAGCTCCGCGCGGCGGTGGCGGCCAACCCCCTGACCGTGGAGAACCCCTCCGCGTTCATGGTGCTGTTCTGCTCGGAGCCGGTGGACACCGCCGCGCTCGCCGCGATCGACCCCGCCACCCACCCGCGCGAGCGCATCGCCGTCACCCCCACCGAGGTGTTCACCCACCACGAGCTCGGCGTGCGTGAGGCACGACTACCCGCCGTGGTCGCCCGGAACTGCCCGGGGGAGGTCACCGCGCGCAACTGGCGTACCGTCCTACGTCTGGTGGAGATGGCCGAGGACGCCTGAGGCGCCCGGATCCACGGGTGCGCGGCGACTGTCCGAGAGTAGTCATGGCAGGACGAGGACGGCGGCGGCGCCGTCACGACGAGGCGAGGGGTGGTGTCCGGTGCCCAGACGGTGGACCGTGATCCTGGGGGAGCGGGCGGACGCGGCGCGGCCGATCCGGCCCGAGGACTGCCACGGACTCCTGAACCGCTGGTGGCCGCAGCCGGAGTCCGAGCACGCGGCGGCCAAGCGCTGGGCGATGAACGGGTGGCCGACCCCCCTGGGCGACCGGCTCCATCACTGGACGCTCACCTGGCTGGACGACGACGCCCCGGCGCCCGTGGACCCCGAGGAGCTGGTCGGCCGGGTCCAGCGCGTCGGAGACCACCTGTTCGAACCCCTCTCGGTCACGCGGACCTTCGACACCCCGTACACCGCGATGCTCACCGCCGCGGACCGCCCGGTCGCCGTGCGCGCGGCCGAGGTACACACCCTCACCCCGGTGGTGACCACCACCCGCGACACCACGGGGGAGCGCGTCCCGCACGTGTGGCCCAACCCCCGGCGGCTCTTCGGGGCCGTGCACCGCTCCGGCGGCGGGATCGTCGGCGGCAGCGGCGCGGTGGGCGCGGTGGCTCGTTTCGCGCCGCCCGAACTCGCCACCCCCTGGCTGGAGGAGGCCCTGGCCGGACTGGACCGGGTCAGGCGCTCGGCGCTGCCGGGCGAGGAGGTGGGGCTGACCGAGCACCAGCAGGCGGAGAACCGGACCGCGCTGGGCTGGCGGGGCGGCCTGCGCCTGGACGTGGCCGACGGCCCGCTCAGCGAGGGCGCCGCCTTCGCGGTCCTCCTGGAGCTCCTGGAACTGGCCGGGATCGGCAAGCACACCGCACAGGGTTTCGGGGCGGTGCGGGTGGACACGGTCACCCGGGGCGGGGCGGCCGCGCGGGTCCCCGCCCCGCGTTCGGGCCGCCGCGTCGCGCACCGGATTCGACACAGCCGCCCGCGGCCGCTCGACAGCCGTGCCCGTGCGGCGTCCGAGGCGGAGGAGTTCGGGGGAACGCTGTTCGACTGACCCACAGACCGCCGGTTCCCGCCCGAGGACGGCGGGCGGGGACCGGTGCCCCACCCCGGCGGCCCCACGGCCGCCCTTCGCGGCTCCCACCCGGTGGACGGGGTGGGAGCCCCTTCTCGTCCCCGCCCGTGTCCCGACCCGGATGGTCACCCGGGTCGGAGAGTCAGGACGTGTGCTCGTGGGGTATCGGGCCCGGCGGGGTCCGCCCGTCACCCTCACGGAGGGTCCGGGCCAGCCCGAGCAGGTGCGGTACGAGGTCCTCCGGGGTCAGGGCGGGACCGGTCCGCTTGCCCGCCGAGGGGCGGTCGCGTTCGGATCGGGAGAGCCGGTCGTGTCTGCTCGGGGTCGCCATGGGGGGCCTCTCTGCTGTCGGGCGGGGGACGGTCCATGCACTGAGCTCTCTCGGACAGGGAACGGTGCCCTCCTGTCCCGGAGTGCGTGCGGGGGAAGGTGTGACCGGAAGGGGCCAACGGGGTGACGCGGGGCGGTGGCTGCTGGTATCGGTGGTGACGACGGCGTCACCGTCCGAGAGAGGTCAGCAGGACACCCGTTCCCGTGCGGCGCCCGCGCCGTTCCCGCCGTCCCCCGGCCACGAGGAGTCCGTCGCGGTGACCCAGGCCCCCGACCGCCGACCGACCGAACCCCACGACGACGCCCCGGACACCGGGGTGCTCGTCGGCGTCGACCTGCGCGGAATCCAGGCCTTCGTCTACAGCGGCCGACGCATCCTGGACGCCGTGGGCCGCGCGGCCCTGGTGGCCGAACTCACCGACACCTCCGACCCCGTCCACGGGGTCGGCGACCTCGTCCCCGAGGGCTGCCTGGTCCTGCGGGACGCGGGTGGGGCCCTGACCCTGGTGCTGCCCGACCTGGCGGCGGCCCGCCTCCTCACGGGGCGGTACACGCGCAGGCTCCGGGACCGGGCCGGGGGGTTGACCCCGGTGGTCGCGTTCGTCCCCTACGGGCGCGGGGCCGTCCCCGTCCCCGGGGAGCCGGTCGTACCGGACCTGGACGCGGCGCTGGCCGAGCTGCCCGTCCGGCTGCGCCGCGCCCGCCGCCACATGTCCGCGCTGCACACCCCCGCGCCGGGGTACGGGATCACCGCCGTGTGCTCGGTCAGCGGTGACCCGGCCGAGTCCGTGGACGGCAGCAGGCCCCTGGAGGACCCCTCAGGAACGGGCCGACGCCTGCACGAGCGGGTGACCGCCGACGTCGCCCGGGCACGGGGCATCGGCCGTCGCTGGCACCGCGCCCACAGCGACTCCTGGCTCGCGGGACTCGACGCGGACCTGGCCCTGCCGATGGAGGTGGACCGGCTCGGCCGCGATCACGGCGAGGTGAGCCGGGTCGCGGTGGTGCACGTGGACGTCAACGGTCTGGGGGAGCTCCTGGGGGAGTACCGCGAGAGGGCGGGCGTCCCCGGTGCGCCCGGATCCGGTGCGCTGGCCCAGCGGGAGCTGTCCACCCACATCGCCGGACTCACCGAGGGGCTGGCGCGGGCCCTCGTGCGCGCCGTGGCCGCCACGGTCCGGACCGCACCGGGGCGCCCGCCCGTGGTTCCCGGCGTCGGGACCGGCGGGGAACTCACCCTGGACCACCAGCCCCCCGGCCCGATCCTGCTGCCCGTACGGCCCATCGTCGTCGCCGGGGACGACCTCACGGTCCTCTGCGACGCGCGGCTGGCGCTGAGTCTCGTGAGGTACGCCCTGGAGTGGCTGGACACCGACCCGGAGCGGATCGGTGACCCCGGGGATCCCCGGGTGGCGCTGCACCGGGCGCTGTCCCGGGTCCGCCTGCCGGGCCGCACGGTGGTGGGCGCCGACGCACGCGCCCACGTCACGTGCGTGCCCACCGTGGGGGCGGGGATCGCGGTGCAACCCGTGGGCGCCCCGCTCTCGCTCGGCTACGACCTGTGCGAGGCCATGTGCGCCCTGGCCAAGGCGGGGCGGCGTACGGCGGTCGTCGCCGACCCCACCGCCGCCGAGGAGCACGCCGTGGCGTGGACCACCCGCTTCGACGGGGTCGACCGGGTCCTCGCTCGCACGGAGGCCGCCCGGGCCGCCGTGCCCGCGCGTACCGCGCTGCCGATGACGGGGTCCGCCTTCACCCGATTCCTGGACCGCTACCTCTCCCCGAGCGGCGGGCTGTTCTCGGACGGGGACTCCCACCACCGGGGCTGGCTGGTCTCGGCCCTGGTCCCCCTGCTGGAGTCCGGCGCCGACCCCGGCCCCGAGCTGGACCGCCGCTCCCGCGCGACCGGCCAGCCCGTGACGCTGCCCGAGGGGTGGACCCACGGTGAGCTCCTGGACGCGGTCGACGTGCGGGACCTGTACCTGGATCCGGGACTGACGGAGGGAACCCGATGAACGAGCCGGACCGGATCGTGGTGCGCCTGCACTCCCCGGCGCTGTTCGCGGGGGCCAGCGCGGACGGCACCGGTGCCGACACCGACGTGGTCACCGACGCGCACGGGCTCCCCCTTCTGCCCCGGCACCGGCTCGCCGCGCGTCTGCGCGTGGCGGCGGTCGGCGCCGCGACGGTCGCGCCCGACCTGTCGGGGGCGGTGGAACGGGTGTTCGGCAGGGAGGGCTCGCACGACGCGGACCGTGCGCTGCGCGTGGGGCACGCGCGCCCCGGGGACGCGGTGCGCGCCGCCGTCGCCCACGCCCTCGCGGGCCGTTCCGAGCCCGCGCGCGCCGCGCTTCGCAGGGCCGTCACCGACGCGCACACCACCCTGGAGTCGGGGGTGGAGATCGGACCGGACGGCGCGCCGGAGCCGGGCCGTCTGCGTACCCATCGCGTGCTCCTGCCAGGCCTGGTGCTCACCGCGCAGCTGACGTGGTCGGTACGCCCACGGGCGGTGGACTGGCGCTGTCTGGCCCGTGCCTGCCTGGCCACGGACCAGATCGGTCTGCGCTCCACCCGCGGGCGGGGGCGGGTCGACGTGTACCTGTCCGGGCCCCACGACCCCGACCCCCGCGCCACCACGCTCGCCCTGGCACGGCCCCCCGGACGACGCCCCCACCCGGAGGACCCGGGCGCGACCACCGGGCGCGGGACGCGGGCACCCGAGGCAGTACGGGGGGCCGGGACGTGAACACCGACCCGTACCAGGACCCGGCCGAACCCGTCAGCGCCTACCTGCCCCTGCGGTACGTGCTCACCGACTCCGTCGCGGTGCGGACCGGCTTCGACCCCCTGCGCGTCGACACCGAGACCACGGTGAGCGGGCGCGCCCAGCGCGGCATGCTCGCGGCGGCGCTTCGGCGCGCGGGCCTGGAGGAGGAGCTGCGCACGTGGGTCGCCCGTGGCGACCTGATCCGCTTCGCACCCGCGCACCCCCGGTTGGAGCAGCACGCCCGCCCCGGCGTTCCGGTGGTCGCGTATCCCCCGCCCGCGTACCTGTACTCCCCGGGCAAGGACGGCGACGCCCTCGTGGACCTGTTCGCCGAGGGAACCGACCGACCGGGGGTGCCCCACCGCGCGGTCCGGGACCCGCTCACCCCCGACCGCTCCCTGCGCGCGGCCGTGCGCACCACCGCCGAGCGCTACCTGGGCCGGGGCGCCCCCTTCTTCACGACCAGCATGGACCCGGGCCAGGTCTTCGAGGCCCGCTGGCAGCTGCGCGGCCCCGACCACGCGTACCTGCGCGGGCTCGCGGCACGCGTCATCGAGGTCCTCACCGCCGCTGAGGGCACCCTGACCCTGGGGTCCGGTGGAACGCGCGCCCACGGCGGGGTCACCGTCGAACCGGTGTGCCCGGACCGTCCGCTGTCCCCCGACCGCGTGGAGCGGACCGGCCCCGGCCGGTCCCCGCGCTCGGGCCAGGACGTGGACCTGGTCCTGCTCTCCCCTGCGCTCCTGGTGGGCGAGCAGGGTCAGGACCGCCCGCACGCCCTGGTCCCGGCCGTACGCGAACTCCTCGCCCGGCGCCTGCCGCACACCCCGGTCACGGTGGTCGCGGCGCACGTCGAACCGGTCCTGGTCGGGGCGTACCACCGGGGCTACCGGGGTCCGATGACCCAGCGCTGGGCGGCGGCCCCGGGGTCGGTGGTGCGGCTGCGTCCGGGCGGGGGACTGACGACCGCCGACGTTCGCGACCTGGAGGCCCACCCCCTGGGCGAGCGCCTGGTGGACGGCCACGGCCAGTTCGCCCTGCTGGAGCCGCCCCCGCCACGCCCCGTCGCGCTCGTACCGACCTCCGCGCCCCTCCCCGCGCGCCGGGCGGGCACCGTCACCCTCTCCGACGGGCGGGTCCTGCCCGACCCCACGCCCCTTGATCCGGGGCGGGACGCGGAGCTGGACTCCCTGTACGACGAACTCCTGTGGAACGCCGCCGCCGCCTCCGTGCGCGCCCACGCCCGTGCCCTCGCCTCCTCGGGCACACTGGCGCCGCTCACCCCCAGCCTCCTCGGGCGGCTGCGCGAGGTCCTGGTCCGCCCGCACGACACCCCCGACGAGGCGCTGACCGCGCTCGGCCACACCCTGGAGGGCTCGGACGAGGAGAGCGACACCGTCCACAAGGTGCTCAGGGAGAGGGCCGTGCGCGCCCTCCAGCGCGCCCGGGTGGCGCGCCCCGGACCGGGCCGTCCGCTCACCGTCCACACGTGGCTGACGGGGCTCTCCGCGGGACCCGCCGCCTGGTGGCGGGAGAACCGTCCCCGATTCGATCACGACTCCGCCTACGCCAGGGCGCTGGCCGCCGTGGACCTGGCCACCCCGGACGGACTGCCGTCCGGAACCCGGGAGAGCGGTCTCTCGGCTCGGGCCGAACACTGGGAGCGCCGCGCCTCGGCACGGCTGTCCCTGCTGCTGGTGTCGTCCTGGCTGGCCGAGGCGGCCCGGACGCTGCGCGCGGAACAGGACCGGACGTGACCGCCGACCACGACCCGCACGGGCCCGGCCCCACCGGAGTGGTCTGGGAGTGCGCGGTCCGGCTCCGCCTGCTCACCGACTCCCACGTCGGCGCGGCCCGGGCCGGGACCGGGCAGGTCGCGGAGAGTGACGTGGACCTGCGACTGGACCGGGATCCACGGGGCGGGGCGCCCCGACTGCGGGCCACCACCCTCGCGGGACTGCTCCGCCACGAACTCCTCGCGCGCACGGCCGATCCGGAGGGTGCCGCCGCGCTGCTGGGATCGGGGGACGCCCCGGGGGCGGGCGCCCGCTCCAGTGCGCTGGACCTGGACGACGCGTACGCGGTCCTTCCCGGGGGCGGGGCGGTGTCGGTTCGGGTGGGGACCCGCGTGGACCCGGCCACCGGCAGCGTGCACCCCGGGCGCATGTGGCAGTGGGAGGTCCTGCCCGCCGGAACCGAGTTCACCGCGCACCTCAGACTGAGAGCGGCCGATCCCGCCGGGGAGGCCCGACTGCTCACCCTGCTGGCCCTCGCCGCGCGGGGGCTGGCGGACGAGGGACCGGGCATCCGGATCGGGGGGCGCACGGGGCGAGGCCTCGGCGCGGTCCGTGCCACTCGCTGGGCCGTCCGCCGACACGACCTCACCGACGAGGAGGGGTGGTTCTCGTACCACGCGCGTGACTGGCCGACCCGCTGGCGTGAGGCCGACCGGGCCCTGGACGCCGCCGACCCCGACGCGGACCTGGTCGGGGGACTCCGCGCGGAGCTGAACGGGCACGGGCAGTGGGCCACGGCCGCCCTGTTGTCCGAGGCGGTGGTCGTGGACCGACGGCGCCGGGCCGAACTGCGCCTGGAACTGCACGTGGCCGAACGCCTCGATCCCGTGCCCTCGGGGCGGGACCCACGTCCCGCGACCCTGCTCATCGCGGACACCCCGACGGACACCCTCGCGGGCGAGCGCACGACCCCGGCCGACCGCGTCCACCGGCGGCGCCCGGCGGTCACCGGGGACGGCGAGGCGACACCGCTCCCCGTCCTCGGGGACACCGCCCTGTTCGCCCTGTTCAAACGGATCGGGGAACGGCTGGTACGGGACGCGGCCGAACACCTGTCGGGGGAGGGGACCCGCTGGCCGGAGTGGCACGCCCACTGGTGGGGCGGCGACACCGGCCGCTGGCCCGACTCCCGGCCCGCCCCCTCACGGATCCGTCTCCGCGCCACCCCGACCCTCACCGGCGGCGCCCCGGTGACCACCACACGCCTGACCGTCGACTCCCTCTTCGGGGACGCCGTGGACGGGCACCTGTTCACCACCGAGCTCCACAGCGGGGGTTCGGCCCCGGTCGTGCTGGACGTCACCGCCCCCGACGACGCCGTGCTGGGGCTGCTCGCCCTGGTCGTGCGCGAGCTGGCCACGGTGCCTTTGGACACCCTCGGGGCGGGCGCGGGCAGCGGCAGCGGACGCCTGGTCGCCACCCGGGCGGTTCTCGCCACCCACGAGGGGGACGGTTCACCACCCCACGAGGTGGACCTGGTCCGCGCCCTCACCGAACCGGACGGCCCGGACGCCGCCACCGCCCGTGGATGGCTCCCCGAACTGCACCGACAGATCACCCGTGCCCCACAAGCCGGGCCCGACGACGAGGGGGACCCCTCATGAACCCGCACCCCCACGAACCCCCGGCCCCGGTCGGAGTCGACGTGCGCCCGCTCTCCGAGGACGAGGTCGACGGGGTCCTCGACGACGTGTTCGTCCGGGGGCGGCGCTGCCGTGCCCTCGACGCCGCGGGTCCCCCGGACGGCCCGCAGTGGCTGCTGGCCGAACTCGGGGACGGGCGGATCACCGGTGCCTGTCCCGAGTGGCGGTGGCGCAGGTCGGACGCCCCGCCCACCGAGCACCTGTCGGCACCGTCGCTGGACCCCGGCGCCGACCGGTGGCGGGTCCTGGAGGTGCTGGTGTTCGGCCCGCACGCGCAGATCCGCCTGGGTGAGGGCGCGGAGGAGGGCTGGGTCGGCACCGACGCTCCGGAGCGGCCCCCGGAGTGGCTGCGCCCCCGCGACCGCTCCTTCCTGCTCCAGGGATGGGGCGGTCCCGAGTTCAGCCGCACCCTGGAGGGGCGGGTGCCGCTCGCGGTCACGCGGGAGCCCTCCGGGACCGAGGCGGTGCTCCCGGTGGCCTGGACCGACTTCTCGGGGCTGATCCGACCGCAAGGGGCGCTGGAGAGCACGGGCACCTGGCTGACGGTCCGGGAGTACTGGGCCGCCGACCCCGTGACCGGCGCGGTGGGTGTGGCCTACCACCGGCTGACCGGACTGACGTCCGGATCCAAACCCACCGGCCCGGAGTTCGACGTCGGTACCGGGACCCTGGTCGAACCCCGGGGCGGGGAGCGCTGATGGCGGGCCCCCGCCGCGCCACGGCCCCCTACGGTCTGGTCCGGTTGGCCGAGACCCCCGTCCCCGCCGCCGCCCTGCACCCGGACCACGACACCGCGTCCCTGCTCCGCTCGCACGACCGCACCGTCGAGGGGACCCACTCGGGCTGGATCGACCTCACCCTGACCACGCTCACCCCCACGTTCGTCGGCCAGGCCCCGGGCCGGGAGCGGGCGGCCTCCTCCGCCCGTCTCCCGCACGGGGACCGCTCCCTCCCCCTGATCCCCGGATCCACCCTGCGCGGACTGGTCCGCAACACGCTGCGCATGCTCACCAGCGGGGAGAGCGGCCCGGTCAACACGCCCATGCTGTTCTTCCGGGCACCGGTGCGCGTGGACTCCGGCGGTGCTGACGGCTCCCCCTCGACCCGCGCCCGCCAGGTCATGGCCCGGCAGCACGACCACTACCGCAGGCGCCGCGCCGGGCACCGCACCCGACAGGGCTTCCTGTACCGGGACCCCGACGACGGGGGCTGGTACGCCCTGGAGGTCCCCGCCACCGCGCTGGAACCCGAACCCGGCCGCGGCCTCAAGGTGTCCTTCGACGTGCTCCGGGAGAGCCTGCGCACCTGGGACTTCGGAGTGGCCGAGTTCCCCGACCCACCCCGGGACGGCACCTACGTCCCCACCACCCACGAACACCACGGGCGCCTCCAGCACCGCTGGGTGTACGCGGTCCACCTCCGGGGACGGCGCGGGGTCGCCGCCGTGGCCCCCGACGAACCCGGGGCGCGCGCCCACCTCGCCGCGCACGGCGGTTCCGGCGGGGTGATCCCGGCCCTGCTGGTCCTCACGGGAAGCGCGGCGCAGGAGCGGCGCAACGCCTACCTGTTCCCCCGCCCGGACGACCCGCGCGCCGGGCGCCTGCCCGTCCCGGAGTCCCTGGTGGAACTGTTCGAGTCGGCGGCGCAGGTGACCGGGTACCAGCGGGCCGCCTTCCCCGACACTCTGGGCACCACCGGCGAACGGCCCGACCGCCCTCCGGTCGGTGGGAGCACGGGCGGCGGACTGCCCCGGAGCGGCCTGGAACCCGTCTGGTTCGACCTCGACCCCTCCGGCCGGGTGGTCTCCTTCGGGAGGTCCGGCGGTTACCGGGTCGCGGTCAGCGACGACGACCCGATTCGCCGTGCCCTCCCTGCGGACGTGCTCGGGCCCCAGCACGGTGATCCCGACCGGCCGGACCGGGCCGGGCGGACGGTGGACGTGTGCCGAGCCCTGTTCGGTGACACCGACGTGTTCGCGGGGGAGGCCGGGGCGCTCAAGGGCCGGGTGTCCTTCGGAGACGCGCTGGGGGACGACGGCGACCCCGACTACCCCGACGGCGCCGCGCTCCGGGTGCGGCTCCTGTCCCCGCAGCGCGGCTGCTTCGCCAACTACCTCGTCCAGGGCCCCGAGACCCCGGGGGAGCGGTCGGACGTCATCACGTGGTCGCACGAGGGCCGCATCCGCCTGGGCGGGTACAAGACCTACCTGCACCGGCACGACCCCCGCCTGGGCTCGCCGGTGCGCTACGACGAACGCGCCCAGTCCGACCTCGGGCTCACGGTGCTGCCCCGGGGCTCCGACGTTGAACCGCCCCAGGACACCCAGCGCGACATCGTCCCCCTGCGCGACGGCCTCGCCCTGCGCTCACGCGTCCTCTTCACCAACCTGACCGACGCCGAACTCGGCGCCCTCCTGCGGGCCCTGTACCTGGGCAACCCCGTGGACGGGGGCGACCCGCGCGACCCCGAGCACGCGCACCGGATCGGGATGGGAAAGTCCCTCGGCATGGGTAGCGTCCACGTGCTCCCCGAACTCCACCTGGTGGACCGCCGGGCCCGCGCCGCCGACCTCTCCCTGGCCCCGACGTCCGGGGTGACCCGCGCCGCTCCCGCTCGGGTGGCCGCGTTCCTGGACGCCTTCTCCACGGCCCTCGCCCGCGACCGTTCCGCCGACGACTGGCGCGCGGTGGACCAGGTGGTGGACGTGCTCCTGGCCAGCCGGTGGCGGGGACGGCTGCCGTTCGAGGAGACCGCAGTGATGTCCCTGCGCCAGTTCGCCGAGTACCCCGTGCTGCCACCGCTCACCGAGCGGTTCGGGGTGCCGGGCACGCGGTGAGCCGACCCCCGCCCGTGGGCGCGCGGGGACCACGATGCCCCGGTCCTCGCCCGGAGGTCGAACAGGGTCCCGGACCTCGGAGACCGGTACCGGTCCGCACGCTCCTCGGGTGCGCCGGGCCCGAGCGTGCCGCCGGACGCCGGTCCGGCGAGCGCCGGTGCCGCGCCCGGCCGATGCCCCCTGGCTCGGTCCGCCCGGGTCAGCCGCTCACGTCGGCCAGGGCCTCCAGCAGGTCGGCCCGGCGGTCCGGGTCGTCCTGGGCGCCCCGCCACAGCATCGGCGCCTGGGGTCCCTCGTCCAGCAGACGGCACAGCAGGGCGTCCAGGGAGCCGCGCGGGTCGGCGTCGAAGGCGGCCCGGTGGGCCTGCGCCTCGGCGGCCAGCTCGCGGGCGAGCCAGACCAGCCACGCCCGCTCGGTCTGGCGCAGTACCTCGCGCCGGGGCCCGTACGGGTCCGGGTCCCCGTCACCGTAGGAGTCGCCGCCCTCCTCGTCGGGCAGGTCGGGGATGGGCGTGTAGGGGGCGCTGCGGGCCCGTCCACGGGCACGCTGCACCAGCTCGAAGTGGCCGGGCATCGCCACGGCCATCCGTCCCAGTACTCCGGTGAGCCGCCGGGCCAGGTCCTCGCCGCTCAGGCCCGGGAGAAGGGTGCGCAGGTGCAGGCGGCGTCGCTGGTCCGGGGTGCGTCCCGGGTCGGCGTCACGGCCCGCGGCCAGTTCGGAGAGCTTGCGCAGCAGGTAGTCACCGGTGGCGGTGGAGACCATCGGGGGCTCCCTGACCGCCGTGAGGGGCCGCCCGTGCAGGTCAGCGACGGGGACGGCGCTGCCGTCCTCGGTGAAGGACACCGACTCCCCGGGGTGGACGTCCTCCGGCAGGTCGGCGGCGGGGTTGCCCCATCCCGCGGTGAGCACCAGCAGGGCCAGTGCCTCCTGTTCCACCACGTCGGTGGCGACCCGCGCGACGTCGCGGCGCTGGGCCCAGCGCCGGGGACGCTCGGAGAAGGCGCAGCGGACCTTGCCGTTGGGCGCGGGCTGCGGGTAGACGCGGCGCAGGTTCTTGTACGAGCGGTCCCGGCGAACGTCGTCCAGGGCGTCCCGCAGTCGGTGCGCGGCGGTACGGTCCACGGACGCGCGCACGCCGGAGGCCTCCCTGGCCGTGCGCCCGCTCTCGGGCACGGCCTTGGCGCCGACGGCGTCCGCGTCCGGAAGGACGCTCCGGCCCCGCGTGGCCGCTCCGCCCGTGACGGTGGCCATGCGTGTGGCGATGACGCTGGTCGGCTCTCCCCGGTGCCTCGCGCACGGGCAGTGCTCGAAGCACAGGTCGACGTAGTCGAAGAACTGCTCGGAGTGACCGGCGCAGCCCTGCGCTGTTCCGTCCGAGGAGCAGGGCCCACACCCCAACACACGCGTGAACACGCGCAGGAAGGCGGCCGAACCGAACAGTTCCACGGCGGAGCAGTGGTGCTTGCTCACGAACTCTTCTCCCCGGGTGTGCCGGGGCCGGGACGCTCCCCCAGCCCTTCCGGGGAAACGCGTGGCGAGTCGTGAGCCTGCGGGTGACACTCCTGCGTGAACGGGAGGTCATGCAACAAAATATTGCCTTCGGGCACGCACTGTCAATTGTCGGTATGGGCTCTGAATGAGAAAGTGATTCGGTGTTATCCATAAAACGGTCACGAGTAACAGCGGCCCCAGAATTCACTGATCCGGTGTTCACCGGGCGAGCGGCAGGTGTCCGAGAGATGGCGGTGAGGGCCTCGGAGCGGGGTGCGTCGCGCCCGTCCCGGTGAAGCGGGCGGCCGACAGGGAACGAGTGGTACGGGAGGTCGCTGGATGTCCGTGGTCAATCTGACGCCGCACGAGGTGACGGTTGTCGACGAGCACGCCCGCGTGATCCGCACGTGGCGGGGATCGAGCGAGCCGGCGCGGGTCGAGGCGGTGCGGGTCCCCCTCAGCGAGGTGGAGGGGGTGCCACTGCTCGCGGAGGAACGCACCCGGGCACGGCTGCCCGCCCCGGCCGAGGGGGTCTGGTTCATCGTCTCCTCCGTGGTGAGTTCCGCCCATCCGGAAAGGGACGACCTGCTGGTCCCCTCCGACCTCGTGCGCGACGACAAAGGGGTGGTCACCGGGTGCCGTTCCTTCGTGCTCACCTCGGTTCCGGTGCGTGCCCACGGTTACCAGTGCGGGCCCGCGTGCAGGGTGGGAAAACCGGTTACCTGAGCCATTCTCGGAACGGGTGAGTACTGTGGTCCCGTTCCTGTCGTCGGGGGACGGCCGACATCGGTGCGTCCGGAAGGGAAACCGTGGACGCACCCCGAGTCGCCGTCGTCCTCGTGGGCCAGAACCCCACCCCCGCCCTCCTCTCCTCGCTGACCCTCCCGGTCGACCAACTGCTCCTGGTCTGTAGCGAGGGAACCCTGCCCGTGGCCCGCCGTGTCGCCGACGCGGTCGGCCGCATCGCCCGGGAACGGTCCGTGCGCGTCCTCAGCGTGGGCCCGGACCCGCACGACCCCGCCTCCGTCACCGGTCTCCTGGACACCGTCAGCCGTGCGCTCGGCCAGCGCCCCTGGTACCTCGACTACACGGGCGGCACGAAGGTGATGAGCGTGGCCGCCGCGCTGCACCACGAACGGTCGCTCCCGCCGCACGCCCGCGCCTGGCGGTTCTACCTGGACTCCCACAGCGACCTGCTCCGCAGCGCCGACTCCGCCCGCCCGGACCATCCGGTGAGCTGTCAGGGGGTCGACCTGCGGACCCTGGCCGGGGTGCACGGCGCCCAGTGGGTGAGCGACCGCGACCCCGCGCCGCTGCGCCGCTTCCTGCGCGGAGGGGACGCCGCCCTCGCGGACGCCCATCCGAACCTGCCCGAGAGCGAACGCAACGGGATCGCGGCCGAGGCGCGTGTCCTCTCCCACCTGCGCGGCCTGCTGGGCGGGCGGCCCGACAGCGAGGTGCTCGGCTCCCGTCGCGTGGCCGACCCCTACCGCCCCGGCGGGTCCGTCGCGGACTTCGACATCCTGGTACGCCACCGTCACCGGGTGCTGTGCGTGGAGGCCAAGACCCGGGCCGAGGACGTGGTGGCCCGCGCGGGCTGGACCGTGGCCAAGGCCCGCCGGGTCTTCGGCGGGGCCACCCTCGTCCTCTTCGTCTACTCCGGCCCCGTCGTCGAGGACCTGCGCGAACGGGTCACCGCCTACAACCCGGCGCTCACCGGCCGCAACGTCCACGTCTGGAACCTGGACGACCTGACCGAACGCGTCAGCACCTTCGCTGCCCTACGGGACGCCTTCTTCCCGAGCCTGGCCGACGCGCCCCCACCGCCCGCGGTCCCCGCCGTGCTCCCGAAGGCCGTCCCGCCCGCCACCGCCGAGGGTGACGGCCCGGACCGCCCCGACCCGCCCGAACCCCCCGCCCGGCACCCCGGCCCCAGGGACGGGCCACTCCTGGTCACACCTCTGGGCGGCAGCCGACTGGGCGCCCTCGCCGCACTGCACGCGCACCGCCCCTCCCGCGCCCTGGTCCTCCCCTCGCGCCAGAGCCTGCGGGCCCGGGTACGGGAGGCCGCCGCCGGGGCGCTGCGCGCCGCCGAACGCCCGGACGCGGCCCCGGCCGACGCGGACACACTGCGCTCCGAGGGCTACCGCGACCGGGTCCGGCTGCCCGCCCACCCGGTGGACGGCTACGACTCGGGAGCGGTCCAGCGGGCCGTCCAGGAGTGGATCGCACGCGAACGGAAGGGCGACCAACCGGTGGTCGTCGACATCACCACGGGGACCAAGGCGATGAGCCTCGGACTGGCCAGGGCCGCCCGGCACGGCGGCGCCTGCGCGACCTACCAACTGCCCCGGGACCGGGCCGTGGTGTGCCTGACCCACGGCCGGCGGGAGCTGGAGGGCCGTGCCCGGATCGACTGGTCGCTGGTGCTGTCCGGGTACGCGCCCCTCACCGTGCCCCTGGCGGAGGTGGTCACCGGTCCCGCCCGCGACCAGGTGGACGTGGAACTGCTCGACCTGGCCGCCACGGCGCTCGGGGCGGCCGCCTCGGGCACGACCGGCGTGTGGTGGGACGTCTCCCTGGCCGACGAGGAGGGGTTCCTCACCGCGCAGGAACGGCCCGGCCTGGTCCTGACCTTCGACGACCGCGCCGTCGGACTGGCCGCACCGGCGCGCAGGCGGCGTCGCACGGCCGACGGCCCCCTGCGCGACGTGAGCCCGGGGGCGTGGGCCCAGAGCGTGTTCGCGGCCACCACCCACCTGAACGTGCGCTGTGACGTCGCGGGCACCGTGGTGGCCCTGACCCGGCCCGGCCGGGACGTGAGCCGGGCCGGTGAACTGGTGGACTGGATCGCCCAGCCCGCACCGGACCGGGCCCCGGGCCTGCGCTTCGGGGATCCCCTGTACCCGCTCGTCGTCGAGGTCGACCCGGAGAACGGAGCCGACTCGTCCGGAACCCTCACCACGGACGCGAGCAGGCTCTGAGACCGGAGTGATCCACGTCCCTTTCCGGAACCGGTGCCCCGTTCGCGGTGTCCCAACCGGTGCCCCAGGATGGGGTCGCGGCCGTCCGGCCGCGCGTGGAGCGGAACGGCGGGGCGGGCGAGGCATGAGGATCACCAGGGGTCGTGTTCGGGGGAGTGCGCTGGGAGGCGTGCTCGTCCTCCTGCTCGCCGGGTGCACCGCACCGGACGACGGGGGAGCCCCGGCGGCCGGGCCGGAGGGCGTCGACTGGGCGCCCTGCCTGAGCCAGGAGGAGCTGGAGGAGGCGCCCGAGTGGGACGGTGACCCCGAGTGGCTGGAGACCCTGGAGTGCGGGACCCTCACCGTGCCCCTCGACCACGCCGACCCCGACGGTGACACCGTGGACCTCGCCCTCGCCCGGCGGCCCGCCAGCGGCGACGCGGACCAGCGGATCGGCTCTCTGGTGGTCAACCCCGGCGGCCCGGGCGAGTCCGGGGTCACGATGCTCGACCACCCCCTCTTCGACGACGAGGTCCAGGACGCCTTCGACCTGGTCGGCTTCGACCCGCGCGGAGTGGGCGACAGCGAGGGCTTCGCCTGCGGCGACTGGTTCGCGATGGACGACGCCCGCCAGGCCGTGGCCGACGCCGGGGACGTCACCGACGCCGACCTGACCGGCCTGGAGGAGTCCGCCCGCGCCTACGCCGACTCCTGCGCGGAGACCGTGGGAGAGGAGTTCCTCGCCAACATGGGGACCGTGAACGTGGTCCGCGACCTCGACCTGATCCGGGACGCCCTGGGTGACGAGCGGCTCAGCTATGTGGGCTTCTCCTACGGCACCTACATCGGGGCCCTGTACGCGGAGATGTTCCCTGAGAACACCCGCGCCCTCGTGCTGGACGGAGCCGTCGAGACCGAGCGTCCCAACGTGGAGGTCGCCGCCGACCAGGCCGAGGCCTTCCAGGGCGCCTGGGACCTGTTCGTGGACGAGTGCGCCTACGCCGCCCGTTGCCCGTTCGACGGCACGGCCACCGCCGACGCCCGCATGGGTGAGCTCCTCGAACGCCTCGACGCGGACCCGCCCACGGTCCGGGGGTGGACCGTGGACGGTGACACCCTGCTGACCATGGTGAGCCTCCAGCTCTATGACGAGGGCACCTGGCCCGAGCTGGCGGAGGTCCTCGCCGCGCTCGACGAGGACGTCGACGGCGCCGGACCCCAGTTGGAACGGCTCTACGACGACACCTTCGGCCAGGAAGAGGAGGGGACCGACGACCCCGAGTCCTCCGACGACCCGGAGTCCGCCGAGGAGCCGGGGGTCTTCGAGGACACCGAGGCCGCCCTGACCGCCGTCAACTGCGCGGACCGCGCCGACCCGACCGACGCCGACGTCTACCGGGACGCGGCCCAGCGCGCGTCGGCGGCCTCCCCGTACTTCGGTGCCGACCTCGTCTGGGAACAGCTGCCGTGCGCCTACTGGGTCGACACCGAGGAGGCGCCCACCGGCTTCTCCGCCCCCGACGCCCCGCCGATCATCGTGGTCGGCACGCTCGGTGACCCGGCCACCCCCTACACCTGGGCCGAGGAACTGACCGACCAGTTGGACACCGCGACCCTGGTCACCTACGAGGGCGCGGGCCACACCGCCTACGGCTACGGCATGGAGTGCGTGGACGGCCCGGTGGACGCCTACCTGCTGGACGGGGTGGTCCCGGAGCCGGGGCTGTCCTGCCCCGCCTGGTAAAACCCGACAGGACGGACTGTTTACCCGCCCTCCGGGATGTTCTGCCCGGATCCACCACCGAACGCTCGGAGGATGGAGCCCGGTGGCGGAGGACTCTGTGCGGGGGCGGGTGTTCGGGTGCGCGGCACGGGCGGGCGGGCTCTGAGGGTCGCGGGAGCGGCGTTGGCACTGGTCGTGACGGCGGGCTTCGCCCCCCTCGACGAGCAGGACCACGCACGCTCCTTCTACGGTCAGCACGTCGACTGGCGGCCGTGCCTGTCCCCTGAGGAACTGGCCGAGGCCGAACCGGTCGAGGGCGACCCCGACTGGAGGGCGCGGCTGGAGTGCGGCACCGTCACCGTCCCCGTCGACCACGGTGACCCCGGCGGAGCGACCATCGAGACCGCCGTGGTGCGGCACCCCGCCCAGGGTCCGGCCGACCAGTACCGGGGCTCCCTGGTGTTCAACTTCGGCGGCCCCGGCCGCGCGGGCGTGGCCCGGTTCGAGTCCGGGCCCCTCGCGCTCAGCAGGCGGGTCCGTGACTCCTTCGACCTCGTCTCCTTCGACCCGCGCGGCGTGGGGGAGAGCGCCGGGTTCACCTGTCCGGCGTGGGACGCCATGGAACGGCCGTTGGAGGAGGTCGCGGCTGCCGACGCGGTGGACCACGACCTGCTCAGGGACCTCGAACGGGCCGCGCGGAGGTTCAGGTGGAGCTGCGAGGAGGAGGTCGGGACGGACTTCCTCGCCAACATGGGGACGGTGAACGTGGTCCGGGACCTCGACCTGATCCGGGACGCCCTGGGTGACGAGCGGCTCAGCTACGTGGGTTTCTCCTACGGCACCTACATCGGGGCCCTGTACGCGGAGATGTTCCCCGAGAACACCCGCGCCCTCGTGCTGGACGGGGCCCTCCAGACCCAGCGCGGCGTGATCGCGGACGGCGTGGAGCAGGGTCAGGGAGCGCAGACCGCCTGGGAGTCCTTCGTGTCCTACTGCCTGGACCGGGCCCCGGAGTGCCCGTTCACCGGTGCGGAGGAGGCCCCGTCGGAGGCCGAGGCCCTCCTGACCGGGCTCGACGCCGAACCGGTCGTCGTCCGGGGCCACAGTGTCGGCCGCCCCGAAATGCTGGCGCTGCTCCGGGACTCCCTGAAGACCGAGCGGCAGTGGGAGAGCGTCGCACGCCTGCTGGCCCGGCTCGGACCCGGCGAGCGGGACCCCTTCGTCCAGGCCTACCTGGGGAGCCACGTCACCCGGCGGGACGACTCGGGCGCGACGGAGTCCGCCTTCACGGCGGTGCAGTGCGCCGACCACACCCGCCCCGGAGACGTCCACGCGTTCCAGGAGGGCGCCCGGCGCGCGGCGAAGGTGTCGCCGTTCTTCGGCGGTGACGAGGTCTGGTCCTTCCTGCCCTGCGCCTCCTGGCCGGACACCGAACTCGCGCCCGGCGACCTGAGCGCTCTCCTCGCACCACCGATCCTGGTCGTCGGCACCCGCCACGACCCCGCCACCCCGTACGTGTGGGCCGAGGAGCTGGCCGACCAGCTGGCCACCGCCACCCTGTTCACCTACGAGGGAGGCGGCCACACCGCCTACACGGGTGGACGCCCCTGCGTGGACGGCGTCGTGGACGCCTACCTCCTGGACGGTGTGGTCCCCGCCGACGGCGCCTCCTGCCCCGGGGAACTCTGAACGGACCTCTCCCTCCCGGGGAGGACCCGGTTCCCCCGAGCGGGGGAGGTGGGGCCGTGCCGAGCCGAGCAGACTCGTGTCACGAGGACGTCGGTGCGGAAGAGGGAGCGGTCATGGTGGAGCGGACGGAGAGTGGGTCGGCCCGGGCCCGGAACGGCGCGGTGAGGGCCGAACGCGGTCCGGAGCGGACCGCACCGGCGTGGCTCGGCCGTGCGGCCGCCGGTGCGCTCCTGGTGCTCGGGGTCGCGCACCTCGTGGTCACCGGCTGGCTGGCGGCCGACGCCGACCGAGCGATCGGGCCCGGCTACCTGGTCTGGATGGTCGGACCGCTGGTGGTCACGCTGGGCACGGCCGTCGCGGCGCTGGCCCTCGTGCGCCCCGGAGCGCCGCGCTGGCTGGGCTGGGTCACCGGAACGGCGGCGGTGCTGTGCTTCCTGCTCACCCTGCTCGGGTTCTCGTCCCTGGCCTTCGGCGCCAGTCCGGTATCACTCTTCCTGGGCCCCGGGCCGTACGCGCTTCCCGGCACGGTGTTCCTCACCGCCCTCACTCTCAGGGCGTGGGGGGCACGGCGGGCACCTGCGACTCCGTGAGGTCCCGCGCGGCCTCGCGGTACCGGCCGGGGGACCAGCCGAACTCGCGCTTGAACGCGTTGGCGAAGGCGAACTGGGACGAGTAGCCCACGCGGGTCGCCACCGAACTGATCGGCGCGTCCTCCTCACGCAGCAGCCGGGCGGCCGTGGTCAGCCGCCACCACGTGACGTAGGCCAGCGGAGACTGGTTCACCAGGGACGTGAACCTGCGGGAGAAGGCGGCGCGGGAGAGCCCGGCGCGTTCGCCCAGTTCCGCAACGCTCCAGGGGTGGGCGGGGTCGCGGTGCACGGCCTGGATCGCGGCGTGCACCCCGGGGTCGCGCAGCGCGCCCGCGAAACCGCAGCCCGCGCCCTCGTGCCCCTGCCAGAGCTCCTCCACGTAGGTGCGCAGGATGTACACGACCAGCATGTCCAACAGGTGCGGGATCAGCGTGTCGCCACCGGGCCGGTTCGCGCCCAGCTCCCGGCCCAACAGCCCCACGGCCAGGGGGAGCTCGGACCCGCGGCCGACCTTCGCGGGCACGTGCACCACGGAGGGGAGCTCGGCCAACAGCGGATGCGGAGTCGACGCGCTGGCGTCGTAGGAGCCGCCCACCGTGACGCAACTGGGTTCGCCGTCTCCGTCCCCGACCGTGGTGGCCCCGAACGCGGGCCCGGGCGGCATCTCCTTGGGGCGGGCCCATCCCCGCGAACACACCAGGGTGGGCACTGGCTCCGCGCCCGTCACCGCGTCACGCAGGGCGCGGGAGCAGTCCACACCGCCCTCGGCCGCGGGGGAGCTGCTCAGCAGGTGCTCTCGGCCGCGCGGCAGGAAGAGGACGTCGCCCAGGCCCAGCTGCAGGGGCTCCGCGCCCTCCGTCAGGAGCCACGTGGACCCCTGCAGCACCACCATGAACTTGGCGCCGGGAATCTCCGGGAACCGCGTGGCGTAGGGGGCGTGCCATTCGATCCGCGCCGAACGGGGCTGACCGGTGCGAACGGTCGAGATGACGTCGCTCAGTACATCCATGGCGTCATCGTACCCAGCAGTGGACGATCGCGTATAGATCAGAGTGGATCACGCATAGGAAGTCTCGCTCTCCCTGCGTAGGTTCGACACGTACCCCATCGCACCAGGGAAAGAGCCATGACCCGGAACCTGACCGAAACCCGAACCCCCGTCCGTCCGACCTGGAAGCCGCGCCTGACGGCCGTGCTCGTGGTCACCGCCGTCAACACCCTCCTCGCCCTCGCCGCGCCGCTGCTGGGCGCGGACCTGGTGGTCGCGCCCAGGGGGCAGGAGCCCGGGGCCCTCGCGTGGCCCGCCTTCACGCTCTTCACGGCCGTGTTCGCCCTGCTCGGATGGGGCGTGCTCGCCCTGGCCGAGCGCTTCCTGGGCCGACGCGGCCTCTTCGTGTGGACGGTCGTCGCGGTCCTCGTCACCGTGGCGATGTTCCTGCCGCCGCTCACCGTGGGGGCGACCGTCGCGACCGTCGTCGTCCTGCAGCTCTCGCACCTGGTGGTCGCCGCCGTCATCCCGGTGTACTGGCGGACCTCGCGGACCTGACGCTCGCGTCGACACGCCACGGACTCCTCTGATGAGGTCCGCCCAGCCTCATCAGAGGAGGCGGGGCCTGTCCGACGAGCGACCCGAGATCGCATCTCCCGCACTGGGTGACGGACGTGCCCGCGGCGGTGCGCCGGTACACCGAGGCGGGGTTCCCCGCCCACGCCAACGAGCCCTTCGACGGGTTCCGCAACGGGGCCTGGCGGCTGGACGAGCGCTACGTCGAGATCCTCACCGTCCTCGACGAGACCGCCTACGGGACCGGGGTCTTCAGCCGCGCCCTGAAGGTGTTGCGCCCCGCCATCGAGGACGTCTCCGCCCGTGGTCGTGGGGCGATGACCTTCGCGGTCAACGTCACGGACGCGGCCGCCTCGGCCCAGCGCCTCCGCCTCCAGGGACACCGAGTGGAGGAGGTCGTGGCCGCTCCCGAGGGCCGCGACGTGAGCTTCCGCGAGGTCTTCCTCCCCGATGCCCCCTTCTGGGCGCCCTTCCTCATCACCTACGATCCGCCCCGGGAGCAGATCTTCACCGAGTACGTCCAGGGCCGCTTCGACCCGGGCCACCACGACCTCCGGGCGATCGTCATCCAGACCGCCGACCCGGAGTTCTCCGCCCGTTGGCTGGCCACCCTCCTGGGAGTCCCGTCCCAGGGCACCGAGGTCCCGCTCCCCGGCGGCCACGTCTGCTTCGAGGAGGGTCCCGAGGACCGCATCGTCGCCGTCGTCACCACGGGCCCCGAAGCCGAGATCGAGGGCCTGGAGTTCCGCAGCACCTGAAGCGCCCGTCTTCCGGAGGCTCCAGAACCCCTCGGGGAGCCTCCGTATGGGATGTGAGCGCCGCCGACGGTGTCGCTCACACCGAGTCTGTTCGGTGGTCGGGCCCCGGGCTGCGAGACCCTGTTGTCTCCTACGTTCCGTTGGGGAGCCCTGACCAGGCGTGAAGCAAGCGAGGTCGCGGCGTGTGCAGTCTCCGCGAAAATCGCGGTGTGAAGCGTTCTCGGGTTTGGTTTACCAGTTTCGTGGCCGGATGCGGCCAGATCTGATTACCGCATGTCAAAGCTGGTTCCCGGTTCCACATTCTCGTGGTGAGGACTCCGAACGATTGTGGATCGATGTAAGTGCTGGTTAAAGTCCTGCCTTGATCCCAGGTGCGAGGGTTGTCCCCGGGTTCTCACATCCCCTTGACATGAACGGCAATCCCATGCGTCGCCCCTGGACCCGTGCGACGGCGGTCTCGACCGCCACTGCTCTGCTCCTGACCTTGACCATCGCTCCTCCAGTGGCGGCGCAGCCGCGCTCACCGGACCCCGACAGCTCCGAAGAGCAACAGGAGTTCGACGCGCTGGCCCTGGCGGAGCAGACGGGTGAACCGGTCGAGATCCCCGGGCTGACCGACGAGAAGACCCAGCACTTCGCCAACCCCGACGGCTCACTCACCGCCGAGATCTCCACGATCCCCCAGCGAGTGCGCTCCGACGAGGGCTGGGTGGACGTGGACACGACCCTGGTCAAGGCTGAGGACGGCGCGGTGCGTCCACGGGCCGCGGGCATGGACATCGCCTTCTCCGGCGGTGGCGACGACGCGATGGCCCACATCGGCATCGGTTCCAACAACGTCGCCCTGGGCTGGATCGACGACCTCCCCGAACCCTTCCTGGACGGGGACCAGGCCACCTACACCGACGTCCTTCGCGACGTCGACCTCGTCCTGACCGCCGGAGTCGAGGGCTTCAGCCAGGTCCTGGTCGTCCACACCCCCGAAGCCGCCCAGCTCCCCGAACTCACCGAGATCGCACTCCCGTTGCGCACCACCGGAGTGACCATGACAGCCGACGAGCACGGCAACCTCGACGCCACGGGCGACGCCGGCGGTCAGAGCGTGTTCTCCGCCCAGGCCCCGGCCATGTGGGACTCCACGGGCGAAGCCCACGAAGACGAGGACCCCACGGTGTCCGCGCCCTCGGGCGCGCGTGTGCTGACGGTCCCGACCTCGGTCGAGGTCGACAGCATCCGTCTCCTCCCGGACCAGGGGATGCTGGTGGACGAGGCCACCGAGTTCCCGGTCTACATCGACCCCTCCGTGAGCGCCAGCCGCCCCAACTGGGCCTACGTCGACTCCGCGTTCCCCGGCCAGGCCTACTACAACCCCAAGGTCGACGACGTGGGCATCGGCCGGGTCGAATGGGACCGGCCCTACACCCGACGCGCGTTCTTCCAGTTCACCGTGATGGCCAGGACGAACCATCCCAACACCATCATCAACTCGGCCACGCTGCGGACCGAGATCGAGTGGGGCTGGGACTGCACCAGCAACGCCCACATCCAACTGCACCGCACCGACGCCTTCACCAACAAGACCACCTGGAGCAACCAACCCACCACCCGCACCCTCCAGGACACCCAGAACGTACGCGGTGGCTGGGCGACCTGCCCCAAGAGCAGCGGTGTGGAGTTCGACGCCACCAACGCCTACCGCTGGGGCGTGAACAACAACGCCTCCCACATCCGGCTCCGGCTCAAGGAACGCGACGAGAGAGGCACGACCGCCTGGCGAAGGGTCAACACCAAGAGCAAGCCCCCGGTGCTGGTGGTGAACTACAACCACCCGCCGGAGAAGCCGGTGACCTCCACGATCTCCGACTCCCTGGGCGGCACCTGCCAGACCGACCGATCCGCTCCCCGGATGATCAACAACACCGAGGTCAGGTTCAACGCCCAGATCCGGGACCGAGACTCCTACTGGGTGGGTCAGCAGGTCAAGTCGCAGTTCGAGTGGAAACTCGCCGGTGTGGACGGTCGCGTCGGTACCGCTGACTCGGCCTACGTGACCGTGGGCAAGTGGTCCGGAGGCAGCTACCGTCCGGTGACCGCGAAGGACCTGCCCGAGCGCGAGTTGATCGCCTACCGGGTGCGTGGACACGACCGCTCCAACTGGGGACCGTGGTCGTCCTGGTGCTTCATCGAGGTCGACACCACCAAACCCGACTCCGGTCCCAAGGTGACCTCCACCGACTACCCGGCCGGAGACGAGCCCCATGGGTCCGTTGGACGCACCGGTGAGTTCACGTTCTCGAACAACGGCGTGGACGCGGCCACCGCTTACCACTACAGCGTCAACGACGCCAGCTGTTCGACCAAGGTCGACCTCGACGAACAGGGCGCGACCGTGACCCTGCCGATCTCCCCGCGCCGGGACGGCCCCAACCTGATCCATGCCCGCATCACCGACGCCTACGGCAACTCCTCCGAATGCGGACTGGCGTACACGTTCACCGTCGCCCCCGCCGCTGAGCCGGTCGCGCACTTCACACTGGATGAGGGTCAGGGCACGACCGCGACGGACACTGCGGACACGAGCCGTTCGGCCACGGCCTCCGGAGACGTCGCGTGGACGCGAGGTCGGGTGGGGGAGCGGACCGGCGGGAGCTACCGTCTGGAAGGTGCGGGCTTGGACACGTCCAGCGGCGAACGTCTGAGCACCCAGGGCCCGGTCGTCAGAACCGACGACGCGTTCTCGGTCTCCGCCTGGGTGCGGTTGGACGAGTCCGACCCGAGCCGCCCCTACACGGCGGTCAGTCAGGACGGTGAGCGACACGGCGGTTTCTACCTGGGCTACCAGCACACACAGGGCGGTCGGTGGATCTTCAAGCAGGCACCCTACGACGGGGACGCCACAGCGATCTCGGAAGCGGTGCGGTCCATTGAGCCCGCCCAGACCGGAGTGTGGACGCACTTGCTGGGGACTCACGACCCTGAGACCGGAGCGCTGACCCTGTACGTGGACGGTGTCAACCAGGGGTCGCACATTCAGAAGACCCCTTGGAACGCTGAGGGGCCGCTGATCATCGGCGGGGCCAAGTACCGGGGCACCTACAACGACTTCTGGCCCGGATCCATCGACGACGTGCGCGTGTGGGACCGGGTCCTGGTGGACGACTCCCTCGATGACGGCGAAGGAGCTCGCTCCGAGGTCTGGGAGCTCGCCAACCGACCCGCCGCGCTCGAGGGACGCTGGCAGCTGGACGAGACCTCGGGCACCGTGGCGACGGACACCTCCGACCACGATCTGGACGCCACCTTGGAAGGGGATCCGCTCACCGCCTGGAACCAGGCGATGAACGACGTCACCTTCGCCCCCGGCGTGAGCCTGGATCCGTCGACCCGGGAACACCTGTACACCAGTGCGCCCTCGGTACGCACGGACCGCAGCTACAGCGCCGCGGCCTGGGTGCGCCTGGACGAGGTCGGATACAACGCGGCCGCGGTGGCCCAGAACGGCACGGACCACAGCGCGTTCTACCTCAGCTACCAGCACACCTACGACTGGGACAACTGGGTGATGAAGCTTCCGCCCCAGGACCGCACCGGGGCCACCGGCTGGCACCGATCCCTGTCCGAGCACGCTCCCGAGTTCGGTAGGTGGACCCACCTGGCGGCCACCTACGACCACACCATGGGGGAGGCGACCCTCTATGTGGACGCAGTGGCCCAGGAGCCGGTGAAGGTCCCCGGTGCCTGGCACGCGAACGGACCGGTCATGATCGGCGGCTCCCAGTTCGAGAAGAGGTTCTCCGGTGCGTGGGCCGGAGACATCAGTGACGTTCACCTGTACCAGGGCGTGCTGTCCCAGGACGACATCCAGAACGTCTATGAGGGCATGATTCCGACGAGTTCTCCCTGACCACACCCACACCCCGCACCAATCCCATCCCTCGCTCACTGACCCCGGTGGCAACGACGACCACCGGGACGGAGGACTCCTGTGTCCAAGCACCCTTCCACCAGCCAAGACAACGTGCCCGAACCCGCTCCCAAGAGCCTCCGCATGCGCCGCGTATTCAGGCGAGGACTCGCCAACACGGTCGTCTTGGCAGTAGCGGCGACACTGCTCGCTGCGCCTTCTTCCCAAGCCACCCCTCAGAACTCGGAGCCAGAGGTCGAGGACGAACCCTGGATCGAGGGCAGCGAGGTCGTTGCCGCGGCCATCGAGGTGGACGACGCGGCAGACGAGGCTTCGATCGCCACGCTCGCGGAGGTGAGCTGGCCCGAAGCCCAAAGCTCTGAGCTGGTAGAGGGAGGGGATCAAGGCGAGTTGGCTGATCTCCTGTCCGCGATTCCCGACGATGCCGTGGTGGCGATTGGCGCGGTGCCAACTGAAGTCACGGATTCGTGGGAGATGCCTTTTCCCTTCGAGGAGCGTACGGAGGAATCGGCCTCTCAGGAGGAACGCCGTCTACCCCGAGAACCCGGAGGTGACGCTTCAACAGACGACAGCGATGAGGAGACCTCCGGGCAGGCAGCCGAACCGGATGAGGACACGGCCACCGAGCAGGTCCCTCCTCCTGAGGAAGCAGACGAGGACGAGGTATCCGATGACGAGGCCGAGGAGTCCGAGACCGCCGATGACCAGACTCCTCTACCGGTGGAATCAGCGCGGGTCGACCTCCTCAGCCAGGAAGAAGCCTCGGAGGCGGGGGTAGACGACGGGCTTCTCCTTGAGGTGACGCGTACGGACGGCATCGAAGCGGCCGGCCCCGTCGAGATCGTGCTCGACTACTCGGGTTTCGGCTCGGCCTTCGGTGGAGACTACGGATCAAGGCTCCGCCTCCTGGCCCTCGGCGATTGCGACAATGACCAGGAAGAGGAGTGCACTCAGGCATATGACCTGGGGTCGGTCAACGATCCGGCGACGCGGACCCTCAGCGTCATCGCACCGGCCACGTCCTCCGGCGTGAGGCTCATGGCCGCGTCCGGAGGGGACAGCGGCAACGGAGACTACAAGGCCAGTGACCTCTCGCCTTCGGCCTCCTGGGACGTGAGCCTCCAGACCGGGGACTTCGCCTGGACCTATCCACTCGAGGTTCCGGACGTCGCTGCTGACATGGCACCCGACATCGCCCTGTCCTACTCCTCCGGTTCCGTCGACGGCCGTACCGCCTCCACCAACAACCAGGCCTCCTGGATCGGTGAGGGATTCGACTACCATCCCGGATTCGTCGAACGTGCCTACATCCCCTGCGCCGAAGACGGGCAGAAGACCCCGAACAAGACCGGGGACATGTGCTGGAAGCGACAGAACGCCACTCTGTCCCTGAACGGCATGTCCAGCGAACTCCTTCAGGACTCCGACGGAACCTGGCGACTGCGCAATGACGACGGTTCCAAGGTCGAACGCCTGACCGGTGTGACCAACGGTGACAACGACGGTGAGTACTGGAAGGTCACCGTCACTGACGGCACGCAGTACTTCTTCGGCCGTAACCGCCTTCCCGGATGGTCCTCGGGCAAGCCCGAGACCAACTCCGCCTGGACCATGCCCGTCTACGGCAACGATTCCGGTGAACCCTGTAACAAGTCGAGCTTCTCCGACTCCTGGTGCCAGCAGGCCTGGCGATGGAACCTCGACTACGTCGTGGACGTGCACGGCAACGTCATGACCCTGCACTACACCAAAGAGGGAAACCACTACGGCCGCAACATGAAGGCGGACGACGCCACCCCCTACGACCGGGGCGGCTATCTGCGTCGGATCGAGTACGGCCTGACCACCGACGACGTCTTCGCCACGGCTCCGGCACGGGTGAACTTCACGGTCGCCGAGCGGTGCCTGAGCACGAGTTCCTTCGACTGCGCACCCGAAAAGCGCGAGAAGGCCAACGCCAAGCACTGGCCCGACGTCCCACTCGACCTGGACTGCAAGTCCGGGGCGAAGTGCACCGACAAGTTCTCACCGGCCATGTTCACCACCAAGCGTCTGGAGAAGGTCTCCACTCAGTTCCATGACGGATCGTCCTACTCCACGGTCGACTCCTGGAAGTTCGAGCACCTCTTTCCCGCACCGGGTGACGGAACTGACCCCACGCTCTGGTTGGACTCCATCACTCATACGGGACATGTGGGGGGCACGCTGACCCAGCCCTCCATGACGTTCGCCGGCACGCCCATGCCCAACCGAGTCGACACCAGCAGTGACGGGATCGCCCCGCTCAACAAGTGGCGTATCACCGCCGTCTACACCGAAACCGGAGGGCAGCTCGACGTCTCCTACTCCGCACCCGACTGCACTGCGGGGGCCACACCCACACCACACACCAACACCAAACGCTGCTATCCGGTCCGCTGGGTGCCGAGTGGGCGCGGTGACGACGACATCACTGACTGGTTCCACAAGTACGTCGTCACGCAGGTGGCAGAAGTGGACCTGGTCACCGACCAACCCGACGTGATTACCACCTATGACTACAGGGGTGGTGCTGGCTGGCGATACATGGAAGCGGACGGGTTCACCAAGGACGACAGGCGTACGTGGTCCCAGTGGCGCGGGTACGAAATCGTTCGGGTGATCTCCGGACTCGAGGACGAGACGCAGTCCGAGGAGGAGCACCGGTTCTTCCGAGGGATGCATGGTGATCACCTGCCCAGCGGCACGCGTAGCGCGAAGGTCACCGACACCGAGGGCGGCGAACACACCGATCACGATCGCTTCAACGGTCAGACCCTGGAGACGCTGACGCGTAACGGTCCCGGTGGGGAGGTGGTGGAGAAGGAGATCACGTTGCCCTGGAGCCGGAAGACCGGTTCCCGCGCCTACTCCTGGGGCACCGTGGAGTCCCACATGGTCGACACGGCCTCGGTCCGTAGCTACGAGCCCCTGGCCAGTGGTGGATGGCGCCAACATCGTGTCGACACCACCTTCGACGAATTCGGCCTGCCGATCGAGGTCTTCGATCGCGGTGACGTATCGGTGAAGGGAGACGAGGTCTGCGCTCGCACCACCTACAACCGCAACACCGATCTCCATCTACTGGATCTGTCATCCCGGGAGGAGCTGGTGTCCGTAGGGTGCGACACGTCTCCCGAGCGCCCCAAGGACGTGATCGGAGACATCCGGACCCACTTCGACGGGAAGGGATTCGGAACGACCCCTGTCAAGGGAGTGGAGACCGCCTCCGAACGTCTGGTCGGCTACGACGGATCCGTCCCTCGGTACCAGACCACCGAGACGTCAACCTTCGATCGGTATGGCCGCCAAGTCTCACAGACTGACGCGGAGGGTAACACCACCACTACCGAACACACCGATGTCGTGGTCGGTGGTGGTGCCACCAAGATCAGCACCACCAATCCGCTGGGTCACACTCAGACCGTCCATATGGATCCGGCGAGGGCACTCGCGATCGCCGAAGTCGATGTCAACGGCAAACGGACCGACCTGTCCTACGACCCCCTCGGACGGGTCACGGAAGTCTGGCTCGCAGACCGCGCCAAGGACCGGGTCTCCCCCAGCATGAAATTCGGATACCACCTGTCCAAGGAGGTTCCGACCTACGTCACCACGAGCACGCTCAACGCCGCAGGTGACTATGTCACGAGCTACCAGATTCACGATGGTTGGCTTCGACAGCGCCAAACTCAGAGCCCCTCCGTCGGTGGCGGGCGCCTGATCAGTGACCTACTGCACGACTCACGTGGACTCGCGGTGCAGACTCGTGCCGCCTATCCCAACGAGGAGGCACCCAGTGGAAATCTCCTCGGTGTCAACAACACCGACGAGATCCCGCGTTACACGCTCGCCGTCTACGACGGAGCGGAACGGTCCCTCGAACAGATCCACATGTCACGAGGGCAAGAGCAATACCGGACGTCGACCGAGTATGTGGGCGAACAGAAGCGGATGACTCCTCCAGAGGGGGGAACGGGCACCACCACGGTCACCGATCAGCGGGGGAACACGGTGGAGTTGCGTCATCACCACGGGCGCCAGCCCACTGGTGACTACGACGCGATCCACTACACATACACCCCCAGTCAAGAGCTGGAGACTGTTACCGACAGTGCGGGTAACGAATGGCGCTACACCTACGACATCAACGGCCGTCGCACGTCCAGTAGTGATCCGGATACAGGTACCACCACGTACACCTTCGACTCGTTGGACCGCCTGATCTCCAGCACGGACGCCCGTGATCAGACGCTGGTAACCACGTACGACGTGCTCGGACGTCAGGTGGCACTTCACGAAGAGTCCGCGGACGGGCCGCTGCGGATCGAGTGGGTATACGACACCCTGGTCAAGGGACACATCACCTCGACCATTCGCCACGACGGCGATCTCGCGTACAGCAACAGTGTGCTTTCCTACGACGACCTCTACCGTGCTATGGCGACTTCCGTCACCATTCCGGAAGGGGAGCGTGGACTGAGTGGAACCTACCGGTTCATCACCAGATACAACCCTGACGGAAGTATCCGCAACCACGTGTCCCCGGCTGCGGGCGGCCTGTTCCAGGAGAACATCAACTACACCTATGACGACCTTGGAAACGTCACTCACGTCACTGGCGACGGTTCCTACGTAACGGCTGCTGAGTACTCCAAAGTCGGCAACCTGGTGATGCGGACACTGGCGAGAACCAATAACAGCGCTACTCGCTATTGGCAGGCCTGGGACTACAGCGAGGCGACCAACCGCCTGAACGAGAGCCGGGTCGTTCCGCGGTTCGGCGAGGGATCGCTGCAGCACCTCCACTACTCCTATGACGACGCCGGAAACATTCTGTCGCTGAGGGACGAGCCCAGTGACAGCAAACGCCCAGCGGATGTGCAGTGCTACACCTACGACCACATGCGTCAACTCACCGAGGCATGGACTCCCGACGCCACCGGTCCGCAGGCCTGCGAAGCGAATCCCGCTGTGGGTGATCTTGGTGGGCCAGCACCCTACTGGCACTCCTATGCCTACGACACCATCGGCAACCGTGTCACGGAGACCCGGCGCGGGGGAGTCGGCGGCACGACCGAGCGCACCTACACGCACCCCGGCTCGGGGCAGGGCCAGTCACACACGCTCACGCAGGTCCACGAGAGCGGACCTGCGGGCGATCGGCTGGAGCACTACGGATATGACGAATCCGGCAACATGGTCTCTCGCGCCACCCCAGTCCACGAACAGGGCTTGGAGTGGGACGCCGAAGGGCTCCTGGTTCGCGTCGAAGACGCGGCGGCAGGGGTGACCACGTTCACTTACGACGCCAGTGGCGATCGGCTGATTCGTCGCGACGCCAGCGTGTCAACCCTCTATCTGCCTGGCATGGAGATCCACTACGAGCGTTCATCTCTCGTCACTCAGGCCCTGCGGTTCTACGAACACAATGGAGATCCCATTGCTGTTCGAGATGTCGACAACAATGTTTCCTGGACCTTTGCTGACCACCACGGCACCGGGCAACTGGCGGTGGAATCGGTGGGTGGACAGGTGACCCAGCGACGGTTCACGGCATTCGGCGCTGATCGTGGCACCGGAGGCGACTGGCCCAGCGAGCGCGGATTCGTCGGCGGTGTCATTGACGACTCCACCGGCTTGACGCAGATCGGGGCCAGGGCGTACGACGCAGCTCTGGGTCGCTTCATCTCACCGGA
Organism: Nocardiopsis eucommiae; assembly: GCF_965344335.1. Taxonomy (NCBI): domain Bacteria; kingdom Bacillati; phylum Actinomycetota; class Actinomycetes; order Streptosporangiales; family Nocardiopsidaceae; genus Nocardiopsis; species Nocardiopsis eucommiae. Next base: position 71,075 of record NZ_CBDRIY010000010.1, on the reverse strand, counting down.
TCCGATCGTTGACCTGACCGATCCGCAGCAAATGCATGGATACACCTACGCCAATAGTAATCCGGTGAGCTTCACCGACCCGGACGGGCTCTTCCTTCGAAAGACCTGGAACAAGGTGCGTCGTGCGGCAAGTCGAGTAAAGAACCGAGTACGGACATCCGTGCGCACGAGATGGAACAACTCGCGCGCACGGGTCATTCGGCAGACTATTCGGCGAACGACCATCGGGATTCAACGCCGTACGTTCAACCGGGTCGAGCGAGCGACGCGGAGGGTGCCCTTCAGGCGGCAGGCGTGGAACGCTATGTATGGGCTCACTGCTTCCGCTCAGAGAATCAATTCGAGCATGTGGGTTGCCGACGGGATATCCAGGACGATTGGACTTCCAACTCATAAGGAGACGTTCGAGAGGTTCGGAGGAGACAAGAACTCTAGATCCTTCCGGAGTGTCGAACTCGCCTTTGACGTGGGTATCGAAGTGGCAACCGGGCCCATTCCTGCGGGCAGCGCGATGCGGGCCCTGCGCAACGGTGACAAACTCAAGGATGTCTTCTCCCGGTTTCGCAGGGGCGGGAACTGCAACAGCTTCGCTGCGGGAACCCCGGTGGTGATGGCTGATGGAACCACCAAGCCGATCGAGGAGGTTCAGGTCGGTGACCAGGTGTTGGCCACCGATCCTGAGACTGGCGAAGAGGGTACTCGTGAGGTACTGGCCACGATCGTGGGGTCGGGTACCAAGACCCTCGTCGAGATCACCGTGGACACCGCTGTTCAGCTGGAGGTCACCGACGCCGGACACGGTGTGATCGATGAGGCGCTCGGTCGTCCCGGGCCGATGGTGCTGGGTGATGTCATCATCGCCACTGATGGGCACCCTTTCTGGTCCCCGGAGCTGGACGCCTGGATTGACGCGATCGACCTGGTCCCGGGCTTGTGGTTGCTTTCCTCCGAGGGCACCCTTGTCCAGGTCACCGGGGTCCAGACATGGAGTCAGTCCTCTACTGTCCACAACCTGACGGTTCAAGGAATCCACACGTACCATGTACTCGTAGGTGAGACGCCAGTCCTCGTCAGCAATTCAGGTGGACCTTGTTCCAGAGCGCTGGACGAGACCTACAAGTCAGCGAGTACACCAGCAAAGCTGGAACATGTCATTGATCCACAGAAGCATGGTTTTGACGGACTTGTTGCTCGCTCGGGAGGGCGAGAGCAGGCCATGCGGAGAATTGTGGACAGCCTGGGTGATGCAAACGACCTTCCATCGGCTGGAAGATTCGAAGTGAATCGAGTCATCGATAATGATAATGTAACCATTCGTGGTGCGGTTGTCAGGGGGGTCCCAAGAATTGGGACTGCCTTCATTCCAGATAAATTTCCTGGGGGAAATAGATGAGCCCTTTGTCGGATTCCAGGCCGCTTGCTGACGAGGAGCGATGTGTGATCGATCTTATTCTTCGAGAGGGATTTCCTGGGTCGGAGGAGCTGCGGTCTCAAATTGATAAGGCTCGTGTGGTATCTTCCTGGGGATCTGGTTCTGTGAGTGTCGATCTGGAGGTGGCGAGCGGTGTGTCCAGGTCAACTTTTTCCTCCGGAGTTGTCCCGGTGTCCTGTGTGGTGACTGATGATGACGGAGAACTCTTTGGAGAAATTCTGGTCTGGGTTACGTCGGGGATGCTGTCTGGTGTTGAATATGCTTGGTATGGTGATGAGTCGCCTACTGCATTCCCGCGTGTGGGGCAATTGAATATATCTCCTTCGTGAAGCCACAGAACTGGCCCGGTCGAATGAGTGTTCGGCCGGGTTTTCGCTGATTATGTCTTCGTGGGTGCAGGAGATTCGGCGCGGTCCCGGTGGCTGGGTTGCGCGACCGCATGCTTCTTGTTCTTCTCGTTCTGGTTTCCTGGGTTTTTTCTCAGTTGAGTCCGGATGTGAATGATTAGCTACGAGCGCGAAATGGTACGCCCATGGTCGTCGATGGAATGCGAGGGGTGTTCTTCTGTTGCTCAGGTGGATGATGTGGTCGCTTCAGCGAGCAGCACCCTGGATCAGGTGGGGCTGGGAGTGAGCGGGACGGGGGTGGCACCGCTGGGGTACGTTGGCTTGACCTTGCGGTAACCGCAACCCTGAGACTGGGCTCATGAGCCTTTCGATCAAGGATTTCAGCGAGATGAGCGAGCTCTCTCCCCAGACGCTGCGCTTCTACCACTCCGAGGGGCTGCTGGTCCCGGCCGTGGTCGACGAGGACACCGGGTACCGGTACTACGACTTCGAGCAGGTCCAGGACGTCCTGCTGGTCAGTGCCCTGCGGGGCGCCGGCATGAGCGTGCGGGACGTGCGGCGGGCGTTGGACGCGCCCGACACGGCTGCGGCGTTGCTCGACGAACACACCGAGGCGTTGGACCGCCAACGTGAGGCCGAGGACGAGGCGATCACGACCGCGCGCAGCCTTCTCACCTCGTGGCCCGAGGTGCGGCGGCGCGAGGTACCGGAGAAGACGGTGCTCTCGGCGGCGGTCACCGCGGTCCCCGTGGAGAAGCGGCGGGGTCAACCGGACCAGTACGACTGGGACGCGGTCACCGTGGCGGTGCGGGCCGCTGTGGCGGATCTCGGGGCCCTGGCCGTGGTGCACGGTGCCAAGGTGGCGGGCGTTCCCTGGTTCACCTGGGCCGGTGAGACCCACGACCAACGGGAGGCGGCGTTCACCACGGAGGGGCCGCACTGGCTGGCCAAGGTCCCCGTCTCGGCGGACGCCGCCCAGTTGGCGGCCCTCGCGGAACGCGTCGACGTGCAGACGTTCGAGGCCCGAGAGGAGCTGGCGATCCACCTGCCGGGCAGGCTCACCATGTCCAAGCACGCCACGGCCCAGCTCCGGCTGGTGACCCAGGTACCGGAGGGCCTCTTCCCCGACGCCTCCACGCAACGCCACATCCTGCACGAGGACGGGATCGAGACCGCCGTGCGCCTGAGTCCGCTCCGAGGGGCCCGCACCTGAGGAACGGCGACGCCCCCGGCCGTGACTCCGGCCGGGGGCGTTCGTAGGAACCGCTACAGCTGAGAGGCGGCGGCCTCGTCCACCCAGAACACGGTCCTCTCGCTGCCGCGCGCACCGGCCACCGGGGCCTCGTCCACGCTGCCACCGGCCACACCCAGGCGGACCGCGTCGGCCTTGGCCGCTCCGGAGGCCAGCACCCACACCTGGCGGGCGCTCCGGATCGAGGGCAGGGTCAGGCTGATCCTGGTCGGCGGCGGCTTGGGGGAGTCGTGCACCGCCACCGCGGCGGCCCCCTCCTCGCGGACCCCCGGCAGGCCCGGGAACAGCGAGGCCACGTGGTTGTCCGGGCCCAGGCCCAGCAGACACACGTCGAACTCCGGCACGGGGCCGCGACCGCGAGCCGCCACGGAGAGGGCGGCCGAGTAGTTGGTGGCCGCCCTCTCCGCCTCACCGTGGTCGGTGCCGTCCGACGACGGCATCGGGTGCACCTGGTGCGACGGGATGTCGATGTCGTTGATCAGCGCGTCGCAGGCCTGCGTCTCGTTGCGCTCGGGGTCGCCCTCGGGCAGGAACCGCTCGTCACCCCACCAGAGGTGTACGTGTCCCCAGCTCATCCCGCTGGCCAGCGCCTCGTCCCGCAGGACCCCCAGCGTCTGGATGCCCACACCGCCGCCGGTGAGGACGAGGTGGAACTCGCGTCCCTCGGCCTCGGCGCTCACGATCAGCTTCACCAGCCGCGACGCCGCGCTCTCCGCCAGCTGACGGGCGTCGGTGGTGCGGACGATCTCCGGTTCGGTCATCCTCATGCTCCGCTTCCAGCGAGCAGCGGACCCAGGTGACGGGCCGCGCTCGCGTACGTCTCGTCGGCGTCCAGGCGGCGCAGCTCCTCGGCCAGCGCCTGGGAGGCGCCCCGCCGGGCCAGCGCCACCGTCTGGTCCGGCTGCCCCGTTCGGGACAGTGTGGCCACCCGGCCGTCCACCCGGGAGACGGTGATGTCGCCCTGGTCGGTGGTCAGCCGGACCTCGGTCAAACCGGGGCCGTGCGAGGTGCCGCGTTCCACCTCCACCTCCAGCCGTTCGGACAGCCACGCGGCCAGCAACTCGGCGCTCGGGTAGTGCGGCTCCGCCGTCACCTTGGCCGAGGTCACCCAGCCGCACGGCTGGTCCATGGCGCTGGCCAGCAGCGATCGCCACGGGGTCAGCCGCGTCCAGGTCAGGTCCGTGTCACCCGGACGGTAGTGGGCTACCCGCTCCAGGAGGTCGGCTACCGGATCCTCGGCGCGCAGTGCGTCGGTGATCCGCCGTTGCGCCAGCTTCCCGACCGGGTCGGCGGCGGGGTCGGCGGGACCCTGCCCGGGCCACCACACGACCACGGGCGCGTCCGGGACCAGCAGGGGGGTCAGCACCGAGTCGGGGTGCTCGCCCAGTGGACCGTACAGGCGCAACAGCACCGCCTCACCGGGGCCGGACGTGCCCGGACGGCGGATCTCCGCGTCGATGGCCGGCTCGGCCCCCGGGTCGCGGCGGATCAGCGCCACCACCCGCGAGGGGTGCTCGCGTCCGGCCTCGGTCGCCGCGCGGACGGCGTCGTAGTGGTCGGCCTCGTCGGTGACGATGACCAGGGTGAGCACCATGTTCATGGCGCCCCCGCCCACGCTGAGCCGCTCGGCCATGAGCGCCTCGGTGATCTGCGAGGTCGTGGTGCGCGGCAGATAGAGCGTCATCTGTTCCTCCCGGCGTTCACGGGCGACGCCACTGGCGTCCGTCCCTGGCGAGCAGTTCCTCGGCGGACTCCGGACCCCAGGTGCCCGAACCGTACTGTTCGGGCTGGCCCGAGGCGGCCCAGTACTCCTCGACCGGGTCGAGGATCCGCCACGACAGCTCCACCTCCTCCTGGCGCGGGAACAGCGGCGGGTCGCCGATGAGCACGTCCAGGATGAGCCGCTCGTAGGCCTCGGGGCTGGCCTCGGTGAAGGACTGCCCGTACGTGAAGTCCATGCTCACGTCGCGGACCTCCATGGAGGCGCCCGGCACCTTGGACCCGAACCTCAGGGTGACCCCCTCGTCGGGTTGGATGCGCAGGACCAGCGCGTTCTGCCCGAGCTCGCTCACGTCGCCGCGCGCGAACAGCTGCTGCGGGGCGGCCTGGAACACCAGTGCCACCTCGGTCACGCGTCGGCCGAGCCGCTTGCCGGTGCGCAGGTAGAACGGCACACCCGACCAGCGCCGGGTGCCCACGTCCAGACGGAGCGCCGCGTAGGTCTCGGTCACCGAGTCGGACGGGATCCCGTCCTCCTCCAGGTAGCCCCGGACCGCCGCGCCGCCCTGCCACCCGGCCGCGTACTGTCCGCGCGCCGTGCCCCTGCCCAGGTCGTCGGGGAGGGTCACCGCCGAGAGGACCTTCTCCTTCTCCGCGCGGATCGCGTCCGCGCTGTAGGAGACCGGTTCCTCCATCGCGACGAGGGCCAGCAGCTGGAGCAGGTGGTTCTGCATGACGTCGCGGGCCGCGCCGATGCCGTCGTAGTAGCCCGCGCGCCCGCCCACACCGATGTCCTCGGCCATGGTGATCTGCACGTGGTCCACGTAGCTGCGGTTCCACAGCGGCTCGAACAGCGTGTTGGCGAACCGCAGCGCCAGGATGTTCTGGACCGTCTCCTTGCCCAGGTAGTGGTCGATGCGGAACACCGCCGACGGCGGGAACACGTCGTCCACCACCGCGTTGAGCTCCTTGGCGCTCTCCAGGTCGTGGCCGAACGGCTTCTCGATCACCACCCGGCGCCACGGCGTGATGCCCCCGGTGCCCTGACCCTTCTCGGGAGTGGCCAGACCGCTGCGCTTGAGCTGGGTGACCACGGTCGGGAACAGCTTGGGCGGCAGCGAGAGGTAGAACGCGTAGTTGCCGCCGGTGCCGCGTTGCGTGTCCAGCTCACGGACGGTCCGAGCCAGCTCGTCGAAGGCCTCGTCGTCGTCCAGGTTCCCCTGGACGAACCGCACACCCTCGCTGAGTTGGCGCCACACGTCCTCGTGGAACGGTGTCCGCGCGTACTTGCGCACCGCCTCGTAGGCCTCCGCCGCGAAGTCCTGGTCCTCCCAGTCGCGGCGGGCGAAGCCGACCAGCCCGAAGCCCGGCGGCAGCATCCCCCGGTTGGCCAGGTCGTAGATGGCGGGCAGGAGCTTCTTGCGGGCCAGGTCCCCCGTGACGCCGAAGAGCACCAGCACACTGGGCCCGGCGATACGGGGAAGCCTTCGGTCCAGGGCGTTGCGGAGCGGGTTGGGTACCGCCCCCGGCATCACCGGTTCTTTCACGGACTCCGTCTCTTCCTGTCGGGAACGGCCTGGTGGCTGGTGGCACCCGCGTCCGCGCGGCGCGCGGACGCGGGTCGGTGACCGGGAGGGGTCCGGGTCAGGAGAGCTCGTCGAGCTTCAGGGTGAGCTGGCCGAGCAGGCTCTCCCAGGAGTCGACGAACTTGACCACGCCGTCCTCCTCGAGGTGACGCGTCACGTCGTCCAGGTCCACGCCGACCTCGGCCAGCGCCGAGAGGTCGGCCTGGGCGGCCTCGTAGGTGCCCTGGACGGTGTCCCCGGTGACCTCGCCGTGGTCGGCGGTGGCGTCCAGGGTGGCCTGCGGCATCGTGTTGACGGTGCCGGGCGCGACCAGTTCGGTGACGTAACGGGTGTCCGCGTACGCGGGGTCCTTCACCCCGGTGGACGCCCACAGCGGGCGCTGCGGAGTGGCGCCCTCGGCGGCCAGGGCCTTCCAGCGCTCGGAGGAGAAGACCTCCTCGTGGTCGCGGTAGGCCAGGCGCGCGTTGGCGATCGCGGCGCGGCCGAGCAGCTCCTCGGCGCGCGGGGTGCCGACCGCCCTGAGGCGCTTGTCCACCTCGGCGTCCACGCGGCTGACGAAGAACGACGCCACGGACTGGATCCGGGACAGGTCGTGGCCGTTCTCGCGGGCCAGCTCCAGGCCCTCCAGGAACGCCTCCATGACCGCGCGGTAGCGCTCCAGGGAGAAGATCAGGGTCACGTTGACGCTGATGCCCTGCCCGAGCACCTTGGTGATCGCGGGCAGGCCCTCGACGGTCGCCGGGATCTTGATCATGACGTTGGGCCGGTCGACCAGCCACCACAGCGACTTGGCCTCGGCCACGGTGCGCTCGGTCTCGCGCGCGAGTCGCGGGTCCACCTCCAGGGAGACCCGGCCGTCCACGCGGTTGGTGGAGTCGTACACCGGGCGCAGGGTGTCCGCAGCCCAGCGGATGTCATAGGCGGTCAGCAGCCGGACCGCCTCGTCCACCGAGACCCCGCGCACACCCATCTCGTGCACCTGGATGTCGTAGGCGTCGCCCTCGGCCAGTGCCTTGTCGAAGATGGACGGGTTGGAGGTGACGCCGGTGACGTGGCGGGTCGACAGCAGTTCGGCCAGGTTGCCGGTGCGCAGCCGGTCACGGCTGATGTCGTCCAGCCATACGGACTGACCGGCGTCGGCCAGGTCCTTGAGAGCGGTGGTGCTCATGTGGGTCTCACGCCTTCCTGAATTCACACGGAGTGCGGGCCGCCGGGGGTCGTCCTGGCGGCCCGCGTCGTCAGCTACCGGCCTTGGCCAGGCTGTCGCGGACCGCCGCGACGACGGCCTCGGAGGTGATGCCGAACTTCTCGTAGAGCGTCTCGTAGGGGGCGGAGGCGCCGAAGTGCTCCAGGCTCACCGAGACGCCGGCGTCACCGACGTAGGAGCGCCACCCCATGCCGATACCGGCCTCCACGGAGACGCGGGCACGCACCGACGGCGGCAGGACCCGCTCGCGGTACTCCTGGCTCTGGGCCTCGAACCACTCGACGCACGGCATGGAGACCACGCGGGTGGGCGTACCGGCCTCCTCCAGCTCGGTGCGGGCGGCCAGCGCCAGCTGCACCTCGCTGCCGGTGGCGATGACGATCGCCTCGGGGCTCCCACCGGAGGCCTCGGCCAGGACGTAACCGCCCTGGGCGGCGCCCTCGGCGGACGCGTACTCGTCCCGGTCCAGGGTGGGCACGTTCTGGCGGGTGAGCGCCAGGGCGGAGGGCCGGTCGGCGTTGGCCACGACCTCGCGCCAGACCACGACGGTCTCGTTGGCGTCGGCCGGGCGGATCACGTCCAGGCCCGGGATGGCGCGCAGCGACCACAGGTGCTCGACCGGCTGGTGGGTGGGGCCGTCCTCGCCCAGGCCGATGGAGTCGTGCGTCCACACGTAGGTGACCGGCAGCTTCATCAGCGCGGCCAGGCGCACGGCCGGGCGCATGTAGTCGCTGAACACCAGGAAGGTGCCGCCGTAGGGGCGGGTCGGGCCGTGCAGGGCGATGCCGTTGAGGATCGATCCCATGCCGTGCTCGCGGATGCCGAAGTGCAGCACGCGCCCGTGCGGGTTGCCCGGGAACATGGTGCTGGCCCGGTCGAAGGGCAGGAAGGAGGGCTCGCCCTTGGGGGTGGTGTTGTTCGACCCGGCGAGGTCGGCGGAGCCGCCCCACAGCTCGGGCAGCACCGGGGCGATGGCGCTGAGCACCTCGCCACTCGCCTTGCGGGTGGCCACACCCTTCTCGCTGGCCTCGAACGAGGGCAGGGACTCCTCCCAGCCCTCGGGCAGCTTGCCCGACTGGAGACGGTCGAAGAGCTCGCCGTGCTCACCGGCGCCTCGGTGCCAGGCGTCCAGGGTCTGGTCCCACGCGGTGTGCTCCTCGCGGCCGCGGTCCAGCGCCTTGCGGGTGTGCTCGATCACGGCGTCCTCGACCGCGAACGGGGCGTCGGGCAGCCCCAGGATCTCCTTGGTGGCGGAGATCTCGGCGGCGCCGATCGCCGCTCCGTGGATGGCGCCGGTGTTCTGCTTGTTGGGCGCGGGCCAGCCGATGACGGTCCGCAGGCGGATGAAGGTGGGGCGCTCGGTCTCGGCCTTGCCGCGCAGGATCGCCTGGTAGAGGGCGTCGACGTCCTCGACGTACTCGCCGGTGGCGGTCCAGTCGACCTCCTCCACGTGCCAGCCGTAGGCGGCGTAGCGGGCCACGACGTCCTCGCTGTGCGCGATGCGGGTGTCGTCCTCGATCGAGATCTGGTTGTCGTCCCAGATCATGATGAGGTTGCCCAGGTTCTGGGTCCCGGCCAGGGCGCTGGCCTCGTGGCTCACGCCCTCCTGGACGTCGCCGTCGGAGCAGAACGCGTAGACGTGGTGGTCGAAGGGGCTGGCGCCGGGACCGGCCTCGGGGTTGAACAGGCCGCGCTCGCGGCGGGCCGCCATGGCCATGCCGACGGCGTTGCCGACACCCTGGCCGAGGGGGCCGGTGGTGGTCTCCACTCCGGCGGTGTGGCCGACCTCCGGGTGACCCGGGGTCAGGCTGTCCCACTGGCGCAGGCCGCGCAGGTCGTCGAGGGTGAGACCGTACCCGGCGAGGTAGAGCTGGATGTACAGCGTGAGGCTGGAGTGGCCGATCGACAGCACGAAGCGGTCCCGGCCCACCCAGTCGGGTGCGGCCGGGTCGTGCCGCATCACCTTCTGGAAGAGGAGGTAGGCGGCGGGCGCGAGGCTCATCGCGGTGCCGGGGTGACCGTTACCCGACTTCTCTACCGCGTCCATGGCCAGCGCCCGAACCGTGTTGACGGCGCGGAGGTCGAGGTCCGACCAGTCCAGGTTCTTCGGGGTGTGGGCGTTCACGGACTTGTCTGCTCCTTCTCGGCACCCGTGCACCCGGTTCCGGGGCGGGCGTGGGTTGTGTGTGCGGGCTGTACGGCCGGGCACCCCGTCGGCGGTCCGCCGGGTCGGGCGGGTCGCGGGGGAGGGCGGGATCGGCTTCGACGGCTGGCGCGGCACGGCCCCATGGCGCGGGGCTCGGGCCGCTGAGCCGGTGCGACAGCGTCTGGGTCACGGTGTCCGGAGCTCGGTCCCCGTGGTGACGGGGGCGAGAACAGGGCCCACCGCGAGCCTATCGTCCGTGGCCGGAGATGTCGTTTCCCGACACTTCTGACTACCGGCGGGTAGGGGCCGTGTGCGCCACTTCGGCCCCGGTCGTCGGGACCCCCGGGGCACCTCGCCCGGCGGCCCGCGACTTTCGGGACTCGGGCGCCGGTGTGCCCTGTGCCCCGAGGGCGCGCGGCGGACCGCGACGCGTGGCACGGTGGAAGCGTGAAGGGGCCTGTGCGACCCTTCTGTACACGCGAGCGGGAGTCCGGCGCCCGGGTCGGTCGGCCGTCAGGGGCCTGAGGCCACCCGTACGGAGGGGGCTGGTCACCGATCCGGACAGGTAAGTACTACACTTTGTCGTTGACGGGGTTTTCGCTGATCCTGCCGCTTTGTCGGTCCGATCGACCCCGCGTGGCGAGCAGTGTCGAATCCCAAGAGTTGTCGAGGTATCCGCGTGTCTGAAACCGTGCCGGCCCCCCAGGGGACACGAGTGCCTCCGGACGTGAGGGCGCCGATCTGATGGCCCTCACCAACCGCGCACCCCACACCGGTGAGTCCGACACCCAGGCGTCCGCCGCCCCCGAGGCCCCCCGCAAGGCCTCCTTCGGCGACCACGCGCGTGCCTACGTCGCTCTCTCCAAGCCCCGTGTCATCGAGCTCCTGCTCATCACCACCATCCCGGTGATGTTCGTCGCCGCCGGGGGCGTGCCCCCGCTGTGGACCGCCGTCGCCACGCTGGTGTTCGGCACGATGTCCGCCGCGAGCGCGAACGCGATGAACTGCTACATCGACCGTGACATCGACCGTGAGATGCGTCGCACCCGACAGCGTCCCGGCGCGATGGACCTCGTCACCCCGCGAGGAGCCCTCACCTACGGGCTGATCCTGGCGATCGGCTCCACGGTCGGCTTCCTCGTGCTCGTGAACGTGCTCTCGGCCGTGCTGTCGGTCTTCGCGATCGCCTTCTACATCTTCGTCTACACGATGCTGCTCAAGCGGCGCACCGCGCAGAACGTCGTGTGGGGCGGCATCGCCGGCTGCATGCCGGTGCTGATCGGCTGGGCCGCCGTCACCAACAGCCTCGACTGGGCCCCGTTCGTGCTCTTCCTGGTGGTGTTCTTCTGGACGCCGCCGCACACCTGGACGCTGGCCATGCGCTACCGCGAGGACTACGCGGCAGCCCAGGTCCCGATGCTGCCCGTGGTCGCCAGCGACCGCCGGGTGCTGCTGGAGTCGGTGCTCTACACCTGGGCGACCGTGATCGTCTCCCTGATCTTCTGGCCGGTGGCCGGGACCACCTGGTTCTACGGCGTGGTCGCGCTCGTGCTGGGCGCCCTGCTGGTCGTCCAGGCCCACCGCCTGCTCAGCCGCTCCAAGGCGGGGGTCACCGGAGCCCAGCTGAAGACGATGAACTTCTTCCACCTCACCAACGCCTACCTGGCGCTGCTGTTCGTGGCGGTCACCGTCGACCCGCTCATCGCGCGCTTCCTCTCCTAGACGTCCTGGCCCGCGGGGCGTGTCCGCGAGCCCTCCACGAGCGGCGCTCCTCCACACGGGGGAGCGCCGCTTCGTAGGGGTCCACACCGCCCTGACGCGGGCAGCGCAACCACCTCCCCGGGGCGGCGGCCACTCCTTCCCCCACGCCCCGGACACGCGGCCGAGCGCCGGCCCCGTCGCGGCCCCGGCTGCTCTGGCGATGGCCGACACCCGTGCCCGCACCGCCGTGGAGAGCCGCCTGCCCCACGCCCTCCACTCGCACAACAACCCCACCATCCAGATCACCGACACCCGTGCGGACCTCCCCGCCTCAGCCGACGCCGGAGCCCCGCCCGTCCGGGGTTCCCGACGCTTCCAGTCTCCCCAGACGGAGCCGGGCGCGGCGGTTGTCCACAGGGTCGATTTCCGGGCGGCGGCCTCACGGTCCCGGGGGTCGCACTCCCGGTCCCGGAAGCCGTCGCTTCCACGGCCCGGGGGACCCTCCGGTGGCGGACCCGCGATCGGGTCAGCTCGGGTCGGGGCGGCGCCACACCAGGACCGCCGACCACACGACGGTGGACACCAGCAGGAGGGCCAGTGGTACGTGGGCCTGGAGCGGACCGTAGGTGCCCAGGGCCGCTTGGGGAAAGCCCAGCAGGAACGCCAGCAGGCTCACCAGCGCCACCAGCCGGTCGTGCGCGGGACCGGAGCGGGATCCGGCACCGGGGAGGCGCCAGACCAGGACGGCGGCCAGCAGCTGCACACCGGCGGTCACGTGCACCGCGAAGGCCCCTCCCCAGTGCAGCGGCAGGGCGGCCATGTTGAACGTGATCAACTGCCCCGCCGTGAGGAACTCCCACAGGAGCGCGGCCAGGCTGGCGCCCACCGCGACGCGCAGGAGCAGGAGCCAGCGTGAGCTACCGGTCTCGGTCTTCGAGTCCATACCGTGCCTCATCTCCGTGTCGGACGAACGGTCCGATCCTCTCGTACCCGGCCGCTCCCGGGTACGGGACCGGAGGCGGGCCGCGTGCCGGGCCGGCACGACTCCGACCCCGCCTCCCACCCGCTGACCCGCTACGATCTGTGCTCATGCCCCGACTCGACAGCAGGGCGATCCTGCAAGGACGCCGCTCCCGGTACTCGATGACCCTCATCCTGGGCACCACCGTCAGCGTGGTGTGCATGATCGGTATGCTCGCGTACCTGTGGACGCTGGCGGTGGCCGGGGGAGCGGCGGCGGGGATCGACGGCGCCACCGGGTTCCTCGTCAGCCTGGTCGCCGCGATCATTCCGGTGACCATTCTCGTGCCGCTCATCCTCATGCTGGACCGGCTCGAACCCGAGCCCGGCTGGGTGCTGTTCTTCGCGTTCGCGTGGGGCGCCGGGGTGGCGGTCGTGGCGTCGTTCCTGCTCAACAGCTGGGGGCTGACCTACCTCACCAAGCCGGTGTTCGGTGAGGGCGTGGCCGACTTCCTCAGCACGTCACTGGTGGCCCCCGTGGTGGAGGAGAGCGCCAAGGGCATGGTCCTGCTCATCCTGCTGTGGCGGCGCCGCAACGAGATCGACACCTTCACCGACGGCGTGGTCTACGCCGGGATGGTGGCGACGGGGTTCGCCTTCACCGAGAACATCCTGTACTTCCTCAGCGCGTTCTTCGACAACACCCTCGTCGCGACCTTCGCCATCCGGGGCCTCATCGCGCCGTTCGGGCACCCCGTCTACACCGCGATGATCGGTCTGGGCGTGGCCTACGCGGCCATGCGCACCGGCCGGTTCCGCTTCCTCGCCCCGATCGGGGGATGGGTTACGGCGGTGCTGCTGCACGGCATGTGGAACGGTTCGACCTACTTCGGCTGGACCGGCCTGGGCGTGGCCTACCTGGTGCTCTTCGTGTTCCTGCTCGGGATCCTCGGGATCGCCGCCCACGACCGGCGCGGCCAGGTGGCGGCGATCGACCGCTACCTGCCGCCCTACATCTCCACGGGCCTGGTCACCCCGGCGGACATCACCATGCTCAGCTCGATGACCGGCAGACGCCGGGCCCGTGAATGGGCGGCGCGCAACGCGGGGGCCCGGGGCCGCGCGGCGATGAAGGACTACCAGCTTGCCGCCACCGAGCTCGCGCTCCTGCACCAGAAGCTCGACGCCGGGCTGCCCCGTGACGACTGGAAGGTCAACCGGGACTCGTTCCTCGCGCTGATGCACGTGGCCCGCGACACCTTCCTCGGGCGCGTCCCCCAGCCGGTGACCCCCGGCTGGGCGGAGAACCCCACCGACTCGGGCTTCCTGCGCCGGGCCGACTTCGCCCACGTCATCGCCCAGGCGCGGGCCGAGCAGCCGACTACCCCGCAGACGCAGCGGAACTACGTTCCCCGGCACGGTCAGCCGCCGCGGTGACCTCCTCGCCCGGCGGGACCAGGCGCGTGGTGGCGAAGTACAGGCGGGAGACGGCCACCCAGGTGAGCGCGGAGCCCAGCACGTGCAGCACCACCAGGCCCTCGGGCAGTTCGAGAGCGTACTGGGTGTAGCCCAGGACCCCCTGGAGGAGCACGATCACCAACAGGGCGACGCTGCTCGTCCGGGCGATGCGGGAGGCACCGCTGCGGAAGGCGATGACGGTGGCCAGGACGCTGCCCGCGAGGACCAGCCAGCCCAGCACCGAGTGGACGCGGGTGACGGCGGAGAGGTCCAGGTTCCAGCGCGGAGCCGCGGCGTCGCCGCCGTGCGGCCCGGTGCCGGTGACCACGGTTCCGGCGATCAGCAGGAGGAACCCGACCACGACCAGGCCGATGCTCACCGTGTGCAGCATGGGCCCCACGGCCAGCTGGGGCCGCCCCTCGGGCTCCTGGCAGCGCACGTACAGCGCCACCGTGACGAAGACCATCACCATGGACAGCAGGAAGTGGGTGGCCACCGAGGCCGGGTGCAGGTCGGTCCAGACGGTGATGCCGCCGACCACGCCCTGCCCCAGGACACCGAACGGGATGATCGCGGCCAGTCGGACCAGGTCGCGGCGGCGCGGGGCCATGCGCAGCACCGCCACGAGGGTGATCACGGCGACGGCCAGCACCACGAAGGTGAGGGTCCGGTTGCCGAACTCGATGGCGGCGTTGAGGGCGGCGTGACCGGTGTCGATGGGCACGAAGCTGTCAGGTGTGCACTTGGGCCACTCGGAACATCCCAGGCCCGAGGAGGTGACCCGCACGGTCGCTCCGGTGACGGCGATCCCGGCGTTGACGGCGATGTTGCCCAGAGCCCAGGCGCGGAGCGACTTCTGGGTGGGGTTCCAGATGGTCCTGGCGAGCAGGACCAGCGCGAGGACGCCGACGGCGGCCACGGCGATCTGCCAGCCCCAGAGCGGGACTCCGAGGAGGACGATGTCCTCCATCTCGTCCGCCGCGAGCGGGGGGATCGTGTTGAGGGCCGTCGTCGCGGAGGCCGGGGATGCAAACATACGACAGACTGTAGTACATCCTCCGAGGGAGGGTGAGGCGCCCTCCGTCCCTGCGGTGGCCTGCGAAAACCCGGTGATTCCGACGCCCTCCACGCGGTGCGCGTCGGCCCGTGCGTCCACGTGGGCTCGGTCACTCAGCGGGCGCGCTCAGGCGGGACGCCCCGCCTCGGGCAACCGGTCGGTGCACAGGGCGCGGGAGACTTCCCCGACGGCGGTGACCGCCGCCGCGACTCGGGGGTTCTCACGGGAGCCGTGGCGCAGGGCGAGCAGCACGCGGCGCCGGGGGACCTGGCCCCGGGTGAGCGGGACCTGGACCACCCCGGGGTGGGGGACGGTCATGGCGAGCCTGGGCACGGCGGCGACGCCCAGCCCGGCGGCGACCAGCGCGGCGGTCGCGGTGAGTTCGCGCGCGAAGTGCGCCACGCGCGGGGCGTAGCCGACCGCCCGGGTCGCGGTCAGCAACTCCCGGTAGGCGTCCTGGTGCGGATGTCCGGAGACCCACTCCTCCTCCGCCGCGTCCTCCAGCCCGATCTCCGTACCGTGGGCGAAACGGTGCCCCTCCGGGACGAGCAGGTCGATGGGGTCGTCGAGGACTCCGGAGACCTCCACGTGGCTGGCCGCGACACGGCTGGTGGCCTCGTCGGCCACCAGGAGACCGAGGTCGACCCCGCCCGACTCCACGGCGTGGAGCAGTTCGCCGGACTCGATCTCGTGGACGACCGGTTCCAGCATCCGGTGCCGGCCCCTCAGCCGGAGCGCGACCGGAGCGAGGATCGACGGGATCGACGTGGGGAACCCCCCGAGGCTCAGGGGGCCGCACAACTGGCGGGCCGCGGCCGTGGTGTCGCTCAGTGCCGCCTCCCACTGCGCGTGGAGCCTGCGGGCGTGGGTGACCAGGCGCTGCCCGGCGGGGGTGAGCCGCACGCGACGGCCGTGGCGTTCGAGCAGGTCCACGTCGAGTTCGGCGGCCAGGTCCTTGAGCTGCCTGGAGACTCCGGAGGGGCTGCGGAACAGCGCCTCGGCGGCGGCGGTGACGGTGCCGTGCTCGGAGACGGCGACCAAAAGACGCAACCGGGGATCAATCATGCACTCATAGTGCACGGTTTCGGTGAGAAACTGAACCTGGACGCCACCCAACAGCCGAACTAGAACGGGAGTACGTCCCTTTCCTCCAGCAATCGGTGGTTTCCTTCATGGCCGCAACGACCGCTCCCACGCGTCGCCGCACTTCCCACGCGATCCTCGCGCTGTTCGGCACGGTGATGCTCGTCGGGGGCACGGACCTGTCCAAGGTGACCGTCGCCCTGCCCGAGCTCACCGGGGCACTGTCCCTCGGCACGACCCAGACCCTGTGGACCGGCGACGTCCACCCCCTCGCTGCCGGGGTCGCGCTCATCCCCGGCGCGGTGGCGGCCGACCGGTTCGGGCGCAGACGCGTCTACCTGATCGGCCTGGTCGTCGCGGTGGTCGGGGCCGCCGCGGCCGGTCTGGCCGCCAGCGGGGCCCTGCTGATCGCCGCCCGCGTCGGGCAGGGGGTCGGCTCCGCTCTGCTCATCGCCGGGACGGTCGCCATCATCCGCGTGATCTTCCCCGACGTCGGGTCACGCGCGCTGGCCTACGGCGTCTGGGCCGCCGGATTCAGCACGGGCTCGGCCCTGGGGCCGCTGCTGGGAGGCGCGCTCGTGGAGTACGGGGACTGGCGGTGGGTGTTCTGGGTCAACGTTCCCGTCCTGCTGGCCTGCCTGGTCGCGGCCGTGCTCGTGCTGCCGGAGTCCACCAACCCGGACCCGCCGAGTCTGGACGCGGTGAGCGCCGTGCTGTCGGCCTCGGCGGTCGGCCTCCTCGTCGCCGGTCTGAAGGACCTCACACAACCGGACACGGCGCCCTGGCTGGCCCCGGCCGTGATCGTCGCGGGCGCTCTCGCGGCGCTGGGGTTCGTGGTCAGGCAGCTGCGCATGCCGCGCCCGTTCCTGGACGTGCGTCTGTTGGGCGACGGCACGCTGGCGAACGCGGCACTCGTGCTCGCGGTGACGGTGGGCGTGCTCAACGGCACGCTCTACCTGCTGACACTGCGCTTCCAGGTCGTCGACGGGCGCACGGCCATCGCGGCGGGGGTCGCCCTGCTCCCTCTGGCGGTGGCGACGGCGGTCGGCGCGTTGCTGGGTCCCCTGCTGGGGAGGTGGTTCGCCCAGCACCTCGTGGTCGTCGCGGGCCTGTTCGCGGCGGCGTCCGGCTTCCTGACGGTGGCCACCGCACCGGAGGCTGGTGCCCTGGTGGGGATGGCTTCACTCGGGCTCGGGGCGGGGGTCATCATGGCGATCGGAGCGAACGTCGTCATGAGCGCGGCGCCGGAGGAGCGCACCGCCGACGCCGGTGCTATCCAGGAGAGCGCCTTCGCCCTGGGGGCCGGGGTCGGCATCGCGGTGCTCGGCGTCACGGCCGTCCGCTTCGCGGCCGCGTCCGGTGCGGGCACCGCTCCGGAGGCGGTCCACGGAGTCGGCACGGACGGCGCCCTGGGGGTCGCCGCCGTCCTCTACGTGTTCTTCGGGCTCGCCGCGGGCATCCACCTGATCGCCTCGTCCCGGGGGCGACGCGGCGGGCGGGAGCCCCTCGCGAACCCTGTGTAGATCGGCGGACCACGCACGGACGGGGGCCCCGGAGCGTGCTCCGGGACCCCCGCCGTGGGATCGTGGGTCAGGCCTGGTGATCCACTACTTGTTGTGGCTGTTCTGGGCGATGCACTGGTTCAGCAGGTCCAGGTTGAGGTTCAGCAGACCGAGCTGCTGCTGCTCCTGGACACACTGGTGGTAGACCGAGGAAGACTCCGCGGAAGCGGCCCCGGCGCCCAGCCCGAGGAGGCTGGCGGAGAAGAACGCGGTCAGGGCGAGCTTGGCGGCGATACGCATGGGTGTCCCCTTTTGAGTGCGAGTGCTCAGGAATGGGTCGGCCGTCCCAGAGGCAAGAATTGCCGGTCGCGGCCGGACGGAAACTCCTGACGGACGAGGTTTGCCGGATCCGTGGCAGTGATCTTCCGTCCCATGGACGCGGGCGCACGGCCTTGGCCTCTAGTTGTCCCCACTCGCATCCGTGTTGGTCTGGTCACGTTCCGTCCGCTCCCGGGCCTCGCGGTTGGCGGAGGTCCGGGTCGCACCCGCACTCGCGGTGATCACGCACCCCACCGCCAGCCACTGCCACACGCTCAGCAGTTCACCCAGCAGCACCAGTCCCACCAGGGCGGCGGCCGCGGGCTGGAGGCTCATCAGCACCCCGAAGACCCTCGGCGGCATGCGGCGCAGCGCGTTCAGCTCCAGCGTGTAGGGCACCACGGAGGAGAGCACGCCGACGGCCAGACCGATCAGCAGCAGGCGCCAGTCCAGCAGGGCCGCGCCGCCCTCGACGATCCCGGCCGGGGCCAGCACCACCACGCCCACGACGCTGGCGATCGCCAGCCCCGAGGCGCCGCTGAACCGCTGTCCCGTGGCCGCGCTCAGCAGGATGTAGCCCGCCCACGCGGCGGCGGCCAGCACCGCGAACAGCACGCCCACCGGGTCGAGCTCACGGAACTCGACGCCCAGCGCGGCCACGCCCAGTCCGGCCAGACCCGCCCACAGCAGGTCCACGCGGCGGCGTGAGCCCAGGATGGCGATGGCCAGCGGGCCCAGGTACTCGATGGTGACCGCGATACCCAGCGGGATGCGCGCGAAGGCCTGGTAGATGAAGTAGTTCATCGAGGCCAGGGCGACGCCGTAGCCGATCACCACCATCCAGTCGGCACGGCTGCGCGCCCGCAGCGCGGGCCGGACCAGCAGGCACAGGAGTACCGCCGAGGTGAGCAGCCTCAGCCACACGACGGCGGCCGGAGGAAGGACCTCGAACAGGTTCTTGGCCACGCCCGCGCCGGTCTGCACCGAGACGATGCTGACCATGACCAGCCAGACCGGGGGCAGGGACCCCAGGACGGCGCCGGGGGAGAGGAGGCTCGTGGAGCCGCTCCGGGAACTCATGTTGAGTCATCCTACGTTTTGTGGCGCCCTCTCCGCCCCATGGGTCCCCTCGTTCCCCGAGGCCACGGGCGAAACCGCACCGGCCCGGGGCTGGGACACCAGCGCCAGCAGGAGCAGCAACCAGGCCAGGACCTCCGTGGCCGGTTGCAGCAGCGTCATCACCAGTCCGATCACCGTGAGGTCGCCCCGCCCGGTGAGGATCTGGACCCCGATCCACAGGAACGGAAGCGCGGCCGCCACCAGGTTCACCGCGAGCCCCGCCCAGACGAGCCAGGCCCGGGCGGGCCGTCGCCACACCAGAAGCGCCCCGCCCGCCAGGAGAAGGAACAGGGGCGGTCCCAGGTGGCGGACCACGATGAACCAGGGGACTCCGATGGCTTCCATGGTCGGTCACCCTATCGAGGGCCAGACGGCCGCCGCCGTGCCGTACCGGGAGGAACGGGACGGGAGTGCTCAGGCGGCCCGAACGTGCGCCGAGGTGGACCCGTGGTGTGAAATGGTCCGAGCCCGAGACCACGGGCGGCCCCGTTCCCGCAGGAGAGTCTCCGCCATGTCCTCCCGACGCAGTGCCCAGCGACCCGCCAGCCAGGAGTCGTACGTACCCCGGTGGCCGATCCTCGCCGGTGCCCTGGCGTTGGTCCTGGCGGTCGGGCTCGGCGGCTACGTCGCCGGGATGTTCGTCGCCGAGGGCGACGAGCCCGAGGAGATGTCGGTGACCTCGGGCATCCTCGTCGAGCCCCCGGGCGGTCCCGACGACGAGGACGAGCCCGAGGAGGAAGAGGAGGAAGAGGAGGAGGTCGCCCACCCGGCGGGCCTCGACCCCGAACTGGTCTACGTCCTCCAGAGCGTGCACGGCGACCGCGTCATGGACGTGGCGGGCGGCTCCGCCGAGAACGGCGCCCCGGTCCACCTGTGGGACCGCCACGACCAGCCCCACCAGCAGTGGCGGTTCACGCACGTGGAGGACGACTACTACGAGATCGTCGGCGTGGGCAGCGGAAAGCTGCTGGAGATCCCCTCCGACGAGGCGGCCCAGCCCGGATCGGCCCTGCTCACACGCACCGGCGAGCACAACCAGCAGTGGCGTGTGGTCGAGAGCGGCGAGGGAGAGATCCGCCTGCTCAACCGCGCCTCCGGCCTGGCCTTGGAGGGGCAGGGCGGCGCTCCCGACAACGGCACCCTGGTCGCCCAGGCCGAGGACGGCGGCCACGCCCACCAGAAGTGGCGCCTCCTCCCGATCGAGGGATGACGGGAGGGCGACCGCCGCGATGACGACCGGCCCCCGCTTGCTACCCTCGTGAGCATGTTCTCCCCTCGTGCGTAGACCGACGCCCCGACCACGGCCGAGCCCGTGGCCCCCCGGCGTCCACGCACCTCGCGGCGCCCCGCGCGCCGCCCGTCCCTGACGGAGAACATCCATGACCCCGCCCCACCGGGCGCCGACCTACCGTGCCGTCCTGCGCGTCACGGGGGTCCCCCGTTTCCTCGTCCCCGCCCTCCTGGGCCGCCTGTCGTACGGCATGGTCTCGCTGGCCCTCGTCCTGTCCGTCTTCCGCACCACCGGGTCCTACACCGACGTCGGTCTGGTCGTGGGCCTGTTCGGCCTCACCGCCACCGTCCTCTCGCCGTCACGGGCCGCGCTCGTCGACCGATACGGTCCGCTCCGGGCCCTGACCCCCATGGCGGGCCTCCACGGGCTGGCCCTGGTGGGGCTCGCGGCGGCCTCCTGGCACCCGGGCGGGCACCTCGGGCTCCTGGCCGCTCTCACCTCGGTCGCTGGGGCCAGCGCGCCCCCGCTCGGACCGGTCACCCGCACCGTCTGGAGCCGACTGGTACGGGACCGGGACCTGCTCCAGCGGGCCTACAGCCTCGACACCGTCGCCGAGGAGCTGATCTTCCTCACCGGTCCACTGATCCTGGGCGCACTGATGCGGGTCGGCCCTCCCGCGGCCGGACTCACGCTCGGGGCGCTCCTCGTCGTGGTCGGGACGGTGGGCCTGGTGACCTCACCGGCCGCGCGTCGCCCGCGTGCCGTCGGTCGCGCACCCGCCGCCCGGTCCGTGGCGGAGGTACGGACCGCACCCGGCGGTCCGAGCCGGAGCCTCCGCGCCTCACCGCACGCGGGGGCTTCCTCTCCGCCGTCGCGACCTCCGCGGCCACCGGGCTGACCCTGGGCTCGGTCGGCCTGCTCAACGTCGCGTTCGCGGAGCGGACCGGCGCTGTCGAGGCCGTGGTCCTGGTGGAGGCCGCCCAGGCGGCGGGCAGCGCGCTCGGGGGTCTGGCCTACGGGGCCCTCACCTGGCGTACCGGACCACGGGTCAGGCTGACCCTGCTCGGGCTGGCCCTGGGCGGCGGCGTCGCGGCGGCCGCGCTGGTCCCGGGGGTCTCCGCGCTGGCGGCGCTGCTGTTCGTGGTCGGCGCGTGTACGGCGCCGATCATCACGACGGCCTATCTGCTCGCGGACGCGTCGGTGCCGGACGGGTACCGGACCCGTGCCGGGAACTGGGTGAACACCGCGCACAACGCGGGTGCGTCGGTGGGTGCGGCGGGCGTGGGCCCGTTCCTCACCACGGTCCCCGCGGAGGCGGGCTATTCGCTGGCCGGGGCGGTGCTGGTCGTCGTGTCCGGGGCCGTGCTCGCAGCGGGGGCCACCGGGCGGGCTCGGTTCAGTGAGCCAGCAGAAGTGACCGGGCCGTCCGCCACGTCCGCTCGTCGGCGGCGGTGAGCAGGAGCCGTCCGGCCTCGTCGGGGCGGTACGGGGCGCCTCCCGGCCGCAGGCTCACCCCGCCCGCCTCCGAGAGCAGCAGCCCCCCGGGCGTGTGGTCCCAAGGCAGGGGATCGGCGAACAGCATGAAGTCCAGCTCACCCGCGAGGAGTCGCGGATAGTCCACCCCCGCGCAGCCGGAGCCGCCGTCCAACCGGGCGAAGTCAGGGGCGGCGGTCTCCACGCGCTCGCGTTCCTCCGGGGACAGGAAGCGGCGCTGGGCCATGCCCCGCAGGTCGGCCGGGGCGGCGGGGGAGGGCGCGCGGCGCAGCCGCGTCCCGTCGAGCCAGGCACCCGAACCGAGCTCGGCCGCGTGGACGGCGTCCTCGGTCGGCCGCAGGATCCAGGAGGCCACCGCCCGGCCGTCGCGGACCAGCGCCACCATCACGGCGAACCGGTCGTCACCCTGGGCGAAGTTGCGGGTGCCGTCCACCGGGTCGACCACCCAGGCGGAGGGCTCCTTGCTCAGGGCTCCGACCAGTTCCGGGTCGGCGGAGGTGGCCTCCTCACCCACGACCGGCGCGTCGACCAGCTCGCGGAGCCTGCGACCGATCAGGACCTCGGCCTCGCGGTCGGCCACGGTGACGAGCTCGCCGGGCGACTTCTCCGACACCTCGTCCTCGGACAACGCCCCGAAGCGGGGCAGGATCGTGGAGGCGGCGGTCTCGCGGAGGATCGCGGTCACCGCGTCGATGTCGATGGTCATGACCGACACCCTAGGGCGCGGACCCTCCGTGACGGAGACCGGACCGGAATGCCGTCGCTACTCCCAGCGGAAGAGGCGGGAGGCCAGGAAACCGGTGACCAGCGTCCACGCGGCCAGTACGGCGAAGGCGCCGAGGCCGGGCAGGGACCCGTCGGTGAACACGGCGCGCAGACCGGCGCCGAGCGCGGTGATCGGCAGGACCGACACGGCCTGCTCCATCGGGCCGGGGAAGCTGCTTGTGGGGAACAGGACCCCGCCCAGACCCAGCATGAGCACGTACACGAGGTTGGCCCCGGCCAGGGTGGCCTCCGCGCGCAGCGTGCCCGCCATCAGCAGGGCGAGTGAGCTGAAGGCGGCCGTGGCCAGCAGTACCAGGGCGAGCACGGAGAGCACGCCCACGGGCTCCAGCGACGGCGCCCAGCCCAGGAACAGCGCCACCACGCACAGCACGGTGATCTGGATGGCCTGCACGCCGAGCACGGCGATGGTCTTGGCGGCCAGCAGCCCGAACCGCGACAGCGGGGTGGCGCCGAGGCGTTTGAGGACCCCGTAGCGGCGCTCGAATCCGGTCCCGATGGCCAGACCGGTGAAGGAGGTGGACATGATCGCCAGCGCCAGCACTCCGGGGGTCAGCGCGTCCACGCGCGCCCCCTCGCCGACGTCGAGGACGTCGACCAGGCTGAACCCCACCAACAGCAGGACGGGGATGACCATGGTCAGCAGGAACTGCTCGCCGTGGCGCAGCATGACCCGCAGTTCCATCCCGGCCTGGGCGGCGATCATCCGCCACATCGGGGCGGCGCCGGGAGACGGGGCGAACAGGCGCGCGTCGAGGGCGGGCGTCGGGGCGTCGGTGACGGCGGACGCGGCCGTCCCTGAGGTGTGCTCGGTCATCAGTCGCGCAGTTCCCGGCCTGTGGTTTCGAGGAAGACGTCTTCGAGGGTACGCCGACGAACGCGCAGGTCCTCCGCGAGGACGCCGGACGAGGCGCACCAGGCGGTGACCGCGGCCAGGAACTCCGGGCCGAGGTCGTCGGGGTCGTCGGTTGCCACGGAGTACTCGTGCCGACCGCCGGTGTCGGTGGCGCTCACACGGCCACCGGGGGGCAGGGCCGCCTCCAGCGCCCCGGCGTCCACCGGAGCGGAGGTGGAGAAGCGCACCTCGCGCCGTCCCTGGGTGAGTTCGGCGGGGGTGCCCTCGGTGACCACCGCGCCCCGGTCGATGATGACGACGTGGTCGGCCAGCCGCTCGGCCTCCTCCATGTAGTGCGTGGTCAGGATCACCGCCACCCCGGCCTCGCGGAGCGCGGCGACCAGGTCCCAGGTGGCCATACGCGCCTGGGGGTCGAGCCCGGCGGTGGGTTCGTCCAGGAAGACCAGCTCCGGGCGGCCGACCACGGCGCAGGCCAGGGAGAGGCGCTGCTGTTGGCCTCCGGACAGGCGGCGGAAGGGCGTGCCGGACACGGAGGTCAGGCCCAGGCGCTCCAGGAGGAGGTCGGGGTCGACCGGCGTGGCGTGGAAGGAGGCCATCAGCCGCAGCCACTCGGCGGCGCGGGCTCCGGTGGGCACCCCGCCGGACTGGGGCATCACGCCCACGCGGGGCTTGAGCTCCGTCGCGTCGGCGACCGGGTCGAGCCCCAGGACCCGTACCTTCCCGCCGTCCGCGTGGCGGAAGCCCTCACAGATCTCGATGGTGCTGGTCTTGCCCGCGCCGTTGGGGCCGAGCAGGGCGGTCACCGCGCCGCGGCGCGCGGTGAACGTGAGGCCGGTGACGGCCGTGGTGGCGCCGTAGCGCTTGACCAGGTCGACGACCTCGACGGCGGGTGTGTCCATGGGGCCTGAGTTTACGTGCGTCGGGCCTCCGCGCTTCACCACCCCGCCTTTCGGGGAGACGACCGGGATCGGGAACGGACCGAACGTCCCACTTCGGACAACCGGAACACGGGGTGCGTGTGGTGCTGATGGTGGAAGAATGGCGCATGGTTGCTGGTTGTGACCTGGGTGGCCGTGGTGTCGACCGCGTGGGGGTGGCGCGCCGGACCGGGGCTCCCGCCAGGTTTCTCCCGGCGTTCCGACCACGACAATGGTCGGATGGTGATACCGCGGTCTCGCTGAGTGGGAAAGCGGTTCGACTGCGGGGTGGCCGAAAAGGGTGTCCGTGTGTGACCTTCGCGTGAAGTCCCAGATTAGGCAAGCCTGACCTTCGTGATCAAGCGCATCGAGCCGGGTTTGCCTAGGTGGACTTATTTAAGCCACACTGATGTTGTCTAAACCGAGAGCCGAGTGACGAGCGGGAGGGGAACACTGTGTCGGACCTGTCCGGTACACCCGGTGCGCCCCGACCCCTGAGCGGACCCGACCACGGGACCCGCGCCCGCGTCGCCCGGCTCATCCTGGAGAAGGGTCCGATCACCGCCTCCTCGCTGGGGGAACGGCTCGGACTCACCCCGGCGGCCATCCGCCGCCACCTCGACAACCTGACCGTCGAGGGCATGGTCGAGGCCCGTGACGCGCGGCCCACGCACGGCCGTCGTCGCCGGGGCCGCCCCGCCCGGGTCTTCGCCATCACCGAAGCCGGGCGTGACGCCTTCGTCCACGCCTACGACGATCTCGCCTCCAACGCCCTGCGCTTCCTGGCGCGGACCTCCGGTCCCGAGGCGGTCGGCGAGTTCGCCCGGAGTCAGGTCGCTGACCTGGAGCAGCGCTACAAGCCCCTGCTGGACGCCGTTCCCCAGGAACAAAGGGTCCGGTTGCTGGCCGAGGCGCTCTCCAACGACGGCTACGCCGCCACCGCGGGCCAGGCGCCCGCGCCGGGTGGCGGCGACCAACTGTGCCAGCACCACTGCCCCGTCGCGCACGTGGCCGCCGAGTTCCCGCAGCTCTGTGAGGCCGAGATCGAGGCCTTCGCGCGGCTACTGGGCACCCCGGTGCGCAGGTTGGCCACCATCGCCCACGGCGACGGTGTGTGCACCACGCACGTCACCCCACGGGGGGACGGGGCGAGCGGGGAGGACGGCACCCCCGCGTCCAAGAAGGCCATCCGCCAGCGGGCGGGCGGCTCAGTTCACCAGAGGGACGTCTGAGTCCAGGAGGAGTCCGCGCATGACTTCTGTCGCGCACCCCGAGCTCGAAGGGCTCGGAACATATGAGTACGGCTGGGCCGACTCCGACGTGGCCGGAGCCTCGGCCCGTCGTGGCCTGAACGAAGAGGTCGTCCGGGACATCTCGGACAAGAAGAGCGAGCCGGAGTGGATGACCAAGCTCCGCCTCAAGTCGCTGAAGCTCTTCGGCAAGAAGCCCATGCCCGACTGGGGCGCGGACCTGTCCAAGATCGACTTCGACAACATCAAGTACTTCGTGCGGTCCACGGAGAAGCAGGCCACCTCCTGGGAGGACCTGCCCGAGGACATCAAGAACACGTACGACAGGCTGGGCATCCCCGAGGCCGAGAAGCAGCGCCTCGTCGCCGGTGTCGCCGCCCAGTACGAGTCCGAGGTCGTCTACCACCAGATCCGCGAGGACCTGGAGGAGCAGGGTGTCATCTTCCTGGACACCGACACCGCCCTCAAGGAGCACCCGGAGATCTTCGAGGAGTACTTCGGCTCCGTCATCCCGGCCGGTGACAACAAGTTCGCCGCGCTGAACACCGCCGTGTGGAGCGGCGGGTCGTTCATCTACGTGCCCAAGAACGTGCACGTGGAGATCCCGCTCCAGGCCTACTTCCGGATCAACACCGAGAACATGGGCCAGTTCGAGCGGACGCTGATCATCGTCGACGAGGGCGCCTACGTCCACTACGTCGAGGGCTGCACCGCGCCGATCTACAAGTCGGACTCGCTGCACTCCGCGGTCGTCGAGATCATCGTCAAGAAGAACGCCCGCTGCCGTTACACGACCATCCAGAACTGGTCGAACAACGTCTTCAACCTGGTCACCAAGCGCGCCATCGCCGAAGAGGGCGCGACCATGGAGTGGGTCGACGGCAACATCGGCTCCCAGGTCACCATGAAGTACCCGGCCGTCTACCTGATGGGCGAGCACGCCAAGGGTGAGACCCTCTCGATCGCCTTCGCGGGTGAGGGCCAGCACCAGGACACCGGCGCCAAGATGGTGCACTGCGCGCCCAACACCTCCTCCAAGGTCGTCTCCAAGTCGGTGGCGCGCGGCGGCGGCCGCTCCTCCTACCGCGGCCTGATCCAGGTCCAGGAGGGCGCCCACCTCGCCAAGTCCTCGGTGGAGTGCGACGCGCTGCTGATCGACACCATCAGCCGTTCCGACACCTACCCCTACAACGACCTGCGCGAGGACGACACCGAGCTCGCGCACGAGGCCACCGTCTCCAAGGTCAGCGAGGACCAGCTCTTCTACCTGATGAGCCGGGGGATGGGCGAGGAAGAGGCCATGGCCATGGTCGTCCGAGGATTCGTGGAGCCCATCGCACGGGAGCTCCCGATGGAGTACGCACTGGAGCTCAACCGTCTGATCGAGCTCCAGATGGAAGGATCGGTGGGATAAGTTGACGACCGCGAACACAGAGCCCAAGCCGCACAGCCACGGGCTGGGGCAGATTCCTGTCTCGAAGCTCGACACGCACGGCTCCAAGGACGTGGAGGCCTTCCCCGTCCCGAACGGGCGTGAGGAGGAGTGGCGGTTCACCCCGCTGCGCCGCCTCAAGGGGCTGCACGACTGGAAGGGCTCCGCCGACGGCGCGGACGAGGTCTCCGTGGACGCCCCCGAGGGCGTCACCGTCGAGACGGTCGGCCGTGACGACGAGCGTCTGGGCAAGGCGGGTCTGCCCGTCAACCGCGTGATCGCGCAGGCCTACACCTCGTTCGAGAAGGCCACCGTCGTCACCGTTCCGCAGTCGCTGGCCGCCGACAAGGCGATCACCATCGACCGCAAGGGGCTGGGCGGCACCGCGTTCGAGCAGCTGCTCATCGACGTCAAGCCGCTGGCCGAGGTCACCGTGATCATCACGAACACCGGTAGCGGTGTCCGTGCGGGGAGCCTCGACGTCCACGTCGGCGAGGGCGCCAAGCTCACGCTGGTCACTCTCCAGGAGTGGGACGACGACGCCGTCGAGGTCAGCCAGCACAACGCGCGTGTCGGCAAGGACGCCAGCTTCCGGTCGATCGTCATCACCCTCGGCGGGAACCTCGTGCGTCTGTCGCCGCGCGTGTCCTACGACGACCGCGGCGGCAACGCCGAGCTCTACGGGCTCTACTTCGCCGGCGACGGTCAGCACCACGAGCACCGCTCGCTGATCGACCACAACGTCTCCAACACCCGCTCCCGGGTGGACTACAAGGGTGCGCTGAGCGGCAAGGACGCCCACGCGGTCTGGATCGGTGACGTGATCATCGGCGAGGGGACCACCGGTACGGACTCCTACGAGAACAACCGGAACCTCCAGCTCACCGACGACACCCGTGTCGACTCCGTGCCGAACCTGGAGATCTTCACCGGTGAGGTCGCGGGCGCCGGGCACGCCAGCGCCAGCGGGCGGCTCGACGACATCCACCTCTTCTACCTGCGTTCGCGCGGTATCCCGGAGGAGGAGGCCCGCCGCCTCATCATCCGCGGCTACTTCCTGGACATCGTCAACCGCATCGACGACCAGGACCTGCGCGACCACGTCATGGAGAAGGTCGAGCGAAAGCTTGCCGCACATGAGTGAGCAGGGCGGTTGGGTCAAGGTCGCGGAACTCGACGAGATCCCCGAGGAAGGTGTCCTGGGGATCGAGACCGACGACGAGACCCCCATCGCGCTGGTGCGCACCGAGGGTGAGGTCTACGCGCTGCGGGACGTGTGCTCGCACGCGGAGGTCCGCCTCTCGGAGGGCGAGGTCGAGGACGGCACCCTCGAGTGCTGGCTCCACGGCTCCTGCTTCGACCTGCGCTCGGGGGCGCCGGTCAACCCGCCCGCCACCCAGCCGGTCCCCACCTACGACGTGAAGATCGACGGCGACGACGTGCTCGTGTCGCTGGATGACAAGAATTCCTGAGGCCTGAAATGACGAAGTTCGAAATCCGCGGTCTGCGCGCCGACGTCCTCATCAACGAGGACGAGCGGCAGGAGATCCTCAAGGGCGTTGACCTCACCATCAACTCCGGTGAGACCCACGCCATCATGGGCCCCAACGGCTCCGGCAAGTCCACCCTCGCCTACGCGATCGCGGGTCACCCGCGTTACGAGATCACCGAGGGCGAGGTCCTCCTCGACGGCGAGAACATCCTGGAGATGGAGGTGGACGAGCGGGCCCGTGCCGGCGTCTTCCTCGCCATGCAGTACCCGGTCGAGGTCCCGGGTGTCTCCATGTCCAACTTCCTGCGCAGCTCCGTCAGCGCGGTGCGCGGCGAGGCTCCCAAGCTCCGCCAGTTCTCCAAGGAGCTCCAGGGCGCGATGAAGGACCTGTCCATCGACTCGTCCTTCGCCGCCCGCGGCGTGAACGAGGGCTTCTCCGGCGGTGAGAAGAAGCGCCACGAGATCCTTCAGCTGGAGCTGCTCAAGCCGAAGGTCGCGATCCTGGACGAGACCGACTCCGGCCTGGACGTCGACGCGCTCAAGATCGTCTCCGAGGGCATCAACCGCGCCCAGGAGAGCAACGACCTCGGCGTCATGCTGATCACGCACTACACCCGCATCCTGAAGTACGTGCAGCCCGACTTCGTGCACGTCTTCTCCGGCGGCCGCATCGCCGAGTCCGGCGGTTCGGAGCTGGCCGACGTCCTCGAGGCCGAGGGCTACGAGCGGTTCGTGAAGGCGGGCGCGTAACCATGACCCTCCGCGAGCCCGGTCAGCCCGACACGGCTCCGCTCGACACGAAGGCGATCCGGGAGGACTTCCCGATCCTCTCCCGGACCGTCCGTGACGAGCGCCCGTTGGTGTACCTCGACTCCGGGGCGACCTCGCAGAAACCGCGCCAGGTGCTCGACGCCGAGCGCGGGTTCTACGAACGCCACAACGCGGCGGTGCACCGTGGGGCGCACCAGCTCGCGGAGGAGGCCACCGACGCCTACGAGTCGGCGCGGGAGACGATCGCCAGGTTCGTCGGCGCCGACGCCGACGAGGTGGTCTTCACCAAGAACGCCACCGAGGCGGTGAACCTGGTCGCGTACGCGATGAGCAACGCGGCCACGGCGGACGAGGGCCTGCGCCGCTTCCAGGTCGGTCCCGGCGA
The DNA here is from genome assembly GCF_965344335.1 of Nocardiopsis eucommiae. Lineage (NCBI taxonomy): Bacteria > Bacillati > Actinomycetota > Actinomycetes > Streptosporangiales > Nocardiopsidaceae > Nocardiopsis > Nocardiopsis eucommiae. Next base: position 41,577 of record NZ_CBDRIY010000010.1, on the reverse strand, counting down.
CGAGATCGTCGTGACCGAGATGGAGCACCACGCCAACCTGGTGCCCTGGCAGCAGCTCTGCCAGCGCACCGGCGCGACGCTGCGCTGGTTCCCGGTGACCGACGAGGGCCGACTGGACCTGTCGGACCTGACCGAACTGGTCAACGAGCGCACGAAGCTGGTGGCGTTCGCGCACCAGTCCAACGTGCTCGGGACCGTCAACCCGGTGGCCCCGATCACCGCGCGGGCCCGTGAGGTCGGCGCGCTGGTGCTGCTGGACGCCTGCCAGTCGGTGCCGCACATGCCGGTGGACGTCCGTGAACTCGACGTGGACTTCCTGGCCTTCTCGGGGCACAAGATGCTCGGTCCCAACGGGATCGGCGTGCTCTGGGGGCGCCGGGAGCTGCTCGCGGCCATGCCGCCCTTCATCAGCGGCGGCTCGATGATCGGCGTCGTGCACATGAGCCACTCGACCTGGGCGGATCCGCCGCAGCGCTTCGAGGCCGGTGTGCCGATGGCCCCGCAGGCCGTCGGCCTGGCCGCGGCGTGTGACTACCTCTCCGAGGTGGGCATGGACCGGGTCGCCGCGCACGAGCACGAGCTCACCGCGTACGCGCTGAAGCGGGTGGGCGCGATCGAGGGCGTGCGGATCGTGGGCCCGACCGAGGCGGTCGACCGGGGCGGCGCGGTGTCGTTCGTGGTGGACGACATCCACCCGCACGACCTCGGCCAGGTCCTGGACGACCGTGGCGTCGAGGTCAGGGTGGGCCACCACTGTGCCTGGCCTCTGCACCGCAAGCTCGGTATCGTCGCGACCACACGCGCGTCCTTCTACCTCTACAACACGCTGGAGGACGTGGACGCGCTGGTGGAGGCCATCGGGGCCGCCCAGAGGTTCTTCGGAACCCGGGACTAGTACGAGGATTCTGCCTGACCATGCAGTTGGACGCGATGTACCAGGAAATCATCCTGGACCACTACCGGAACCCGCACCACAAGGGGCTGCGCGATCCGTACGACGCCGAGGCGCATCACATCAACCCCACGTGTGGGGACGAGGTGACGCTCCGGGTGACGCTGACCCCTGCCTCCGGTTCCGAGCTGGACGAGAAGGCCGTCGTCAGTGACGTCTCCTACGAGGGGATGGGCTGCTCGATCAGCCAGGCCAGCACCTCGGTGCTGACCGACCTGCTCATCGGCCGGACCGTCGCCGAGGGGATGCGGACCCTGGACGCGTTCACCGAGCTGATGCAGTCCAAGGGCAAGGGTGAGCCGGACGAGGACGTGCTGGAGGACGCCGTCGCGTTCGTCGGCGTGTCCAAGTACCCGGCTCGGATCAAGTGCGCCCTGCTGGGGTGGATGGCCTGGAAGGACGCGGTGTCGCAGTCCTTGGAGAAGGAAGGCGCCTGAATGAGTGACAACGAGACCACGAACACCGAGACCGCCGAGAAGCCCGAGGCCGCTCCCCGCTCCCCGGAGCAGGAGGCGCTGGCCGAGGAGATCGGTGAGGCGCTCAAGGACGTGATCGACCCCGAGCTCGGCGTGAACATCGTCGACCTGGGGCTGGTCTACGGGGTGAACCACGACGACGAGTCGATCACCCTGGACATGACCCTGACCAGTGCGGCCTGCCCGCTCACCGACGTGATCGAGGACCAGGCCAACAGCGCCCTGGACGAGTTCGAGCGCGAAGTGAAGATCAACTGGGTCTGGATGCCGCCGTGGGGTCCGGACAAGATCACCGACGACGGGCGTGACCAGCTGCGCATGCTGGGCTTCAACGTCTGATCCGACTCCGTCGGAGCGCGGGCCGGGACCCTTCGGGGTTCCGGCCCTTCGCGTGTCCGGACCGCCCCCGGGCTGCGCGCGGTGCCCCGGGCGTTCTCTGAGGGGCCGACGGTGCCGGGCGCGTTCGCCGCGCGGGTCAGCACTGGTGCCGGTCGAGCCCGGCCATCTCCTGGACCTCGTGGGCGACGTCGTGCGGGGTGCACGCGGGTCTTCTGAAGGGGATACGAACGTCGTGGTCGCCGTCCGGGCCCTCCAACCGCAGCCGCAGGCCGTGCCGGTCCACGCCGAGCGGCCGGGGACGCCCCGGAGGGAGCTGGACGCCGCAGCGGCTGACCAGGGCCCAGAGCACGTCGGGGTGGTCGTCCTCCAGGTGGCGCAGCCAGGGCCCCTCCCAGCGGCCGAAGGGGTCCGCCGCCGCGTCGGTGAACTCCTCGGGGTTCAGCAGGTGACAGCCCTCGTGGTCGGAGTGGATGATCAGGTGGGGGGTCATCACGATCAGGGTGCGCCCGTGGCCCAGGTCGAGCAGGCGCTCGTCGGGGTCGTCGGCCAGGGCGGCGAGCGCGCGGTCGCGAGCCTCACGTGGGGAGGGGGCACGCAGCTCGCCGCTGATCCACAGCAGGGAGCGGGTCGGGTCGCGCAGGTCCACCGGGGCCGTGTCGGTGAACTCGACGGTGGCCTCCAGGGTGCCCTCACCGATCTCGGCCAGCACGCGGTGCTGGTCGGGGACGAGCAAAGTGACCTCGCCCTGGAAGGTGGTGTGGCAGACGGCTCCGGTCAGGTGCAGGGAGACGTCGTTGCTGGTGACCGTGGCCGGGTTGGGCCTGGACAGGACGGAGCGCGCCCGTTCGGCGGGGGAGGGCGTGAGGGAGTTCGGGTACGGCAGCAGGAGGACCACCTCAAATCAATTAGGTAAGGCTAACCTACATCCTCCCGGTCTCATGGGGAACCCCCGGCCCTGGGAACGACGTCCCCGCGCACGAAGAAGGGGGCCGCCCCGGAACGTGTCCGGTGCGGCCCCCTCCGAGCGGTCGTCCGCTGGTGCCTGGTCAGGTGCCTAGTGCGTGGCGAACATGGCCGAGCGCAGCTCGCCCGCGATGTCCTCGTCGCCGCGCAGCGACAGCGCCTCCAGCAGCGCCTGGGGTTCGGCCAGCGACTCGTCGCCGTGGTCGGTGATCCGGCGCGACAGGATCCTGAGCGCCTCCTCCGTGGCGGCCGGGGCCGTGTAGCCGATCAGGTGCAGCGCGCGTGCGGCCGGAGGATGCCCGCTGAGGTCCCCGGCGGGCAGTTTGCGCGCGTCCAGCCGGTCACCCGAGACCGTGATGAACATGCGGTCGCCCGGCTGGGCGGCCTGGCGGCGCAGGAGTGGGCGCAGGGAGTCGAAGGCGGGCTGGTCGCGCCAGACCAGCACCAGCAGGTCCGCGCCGGGAGCCGTGAGGCACAGCAGACGGCCGGGCTGCAACCCCAGGTGGGTCGCGTAGCCGGTGGGCACCGCCACGGGAGCGCCGTTGAGGTGGTCCGCGGTGATGTCGATGCGGTGCCACCAACGGCCGTCCGGGGCGCGGAAGCAGCGGGCCGAGGCGGCAGGGTCGCTGGCCCCGGGGCGGACCGGACCGTGGTGCGTCGTACGGCTCACCGGAGGCATCGGCGGGGACGACGGAAGGGGCGGTGAGACGGGCCCGAACCCGTTCTGCTCGGGGTCGGATCGGTGCTGGTGGAGCGGTTCGGCGCCGTGGGCGACGGGGTCGGCCGGGCCGGGCTGGCCGTCGGGGCGGCGCCGGATCGGCAGGCCGTTCTCGGTGGTGGCGCCGGACTCCTCGGTGGCGTGACCGTCGTGCGGAGCCTCCATGGGGACGGAGGTGTCCACGTACACGCTTCCGTCGCGCAGGCTCACCCCGGGGGTGCTCAGCAGCCAGGCGCGCAGTTCCTGCGGGCGGATACCGATCCGGCCCAGCCGGATGCCCGCCTCGGTCAGGTTGGGGCCGTCGCCCAGCAGCTCGCGGGTCTGCCAGCGCAGCTTGCTGGGGTCGTCCGCGATGAGCCAGCCGTTGTGCATGCGCCGGTCGGTGAAGAGCGTGATGATCACGCGCCACAGCGGCGTGTGCAGCGTGGGCACGTCCACCGGGTGGTCCGGGTGCGCGTTGATGAGCCGGTCGATGGTGGTCGCGGAACCGAGCTGCTCGGAGAGTTCGCGCAGGTGCTTGGTGATCGCTGCTCCCTCGGGCGAACCCAACCAGCGCAGGAGGCGTTCCTCCACCTTGCGCTGCGCCCCGCGTATCTCGGTCACGTCCACCGAGATCTGCTCCGAGAGGACCCGGATGCTGATCGGGTCGGTGGCGAAGAGCCGTTCGGCGGCCACCGTCCGCTCCAGCTCGGGCCAGGAACGGAACATCTCCTCGACCTGGTCCACCAGCGGGTGCTGGCCCAGGACGGGCGCCGGGGGCTCCTCCACGCGTTCGGGGGCGGGCGCCTTGGTCCGGCTGAAGCTGGGGCGGCGCAGCGTCCGACCGGGGCCCAGGAGCGAGCTGCGGAACTGCGAGCGCAGGTCCCCGACGCCGCTGGTCGCGGTCTCCACCGCCGCACTGCTGACCGTCTCGGCGCTCAGGGCCGAGCCCGGGATCATCGCCGCGGAGCTGACCATGCCGCCGACCGCAGCCGCGGGGGCCTCCGCCACGGGGACGGACCCCGGCTCCGCGGGCTGTTCCACGGTGGGCTGGTCCTGGTCCCGCTGGGCACGCAGGGCGCGCAGGGTCCGGATCGCTCGGGTGGCGGGGGTCTGCGGTGGATACGCGGAGTCCCCGGAACCACCGTTCCGGTCGGGCGCGCCACCGGAACCGGTGGCGCTCTCCAGGTAGTCCAGCGCGCTGCGCACGTGATCGGGGGCGGAGTCGGGGAGCCAGTGCGCGATGGTCCGCACGGCCTCCGTCATCAGCGCGGGGGAGGGGGTGGGCCCGCCGGGGAGTTCGCAGCAGGGCTGGAGGGCTCGCCAGGCGACGGTGCTCACGATGTCCAGGACACCACAGCCCGGCAGGCGCCAGTCGTGCATCTCCTGGGGGGTGGACGCGATGAGGCGGTCCCAGTCACCAGCGGTGTTGACCACGGCGCCCCTGACCGGTTCGGCCAGGTCGGAGCAGTCCACCGGCTGGGTGCGCAGGCTCGGCAGGAACTCCGAGAGGGCGATGTGCCCCCAGTGTTCGACCGCGAGGCGCGCCAGACCGTTCGCCAGCCAGGGCGGGCCGGCGATGTCCAGGACACGGGTGACGGGGAGCGAGTGCCACCAGCCGTCGATGAGACGGTCGTGCTGGAGCAGGGGCGCCACGTCCGGCGATCTCGACCACCGCAGGGCGGGCGCGAGGTCGACGAGGCAGATCGGAGAGACGGCGTTCATCCGCTGGGGACCTCGACCTCCTGGTGTCTGCACGTGAATTGGGGAGGAACCGCACGGGCCTTCGGTTCGATGCACCACAGTACGCGCCCTTGACCCGGGAGAGGACGGATCTTGAACCGACTCGGTCGTCCGCGTGGGGGCACGGCGGGCCGAGGGACAGGGGTGCCGTGAGCACTTCTCCGAGATCGTACGTGCCCCGGGCCCACATGGGTAGTCCCGGGCGGACGGGGTGTGCCGATACCCGGAGGTGACCTCCGCGTGTGATCACCGTGACCAAGGAGATTCCCCCTCAGAGGCCACTTCGAGTTGTGATCTACCTCATAAGGGACTTCTGGCTCTTCTCGGGTCCTCCGGGCGTTGTTCCCTCGGTGCCCCAGCAGCACGCGCGAGCCCGGCACGCTGACGTCGGTCGCGGGTATGCTGGACGGGCACTGTCCTCTCCCGAGCGCCCCTCGGCCGGGTGTCCGCGACGCGGCTCACCTCGGGGCCGACGGTGCTCGGACACTCGGGCCAGCGGCAGACCGCGACCCGCCAAGACTTCCGTCCCACGCACCCCGGCGCATGGCAGGCGCGGGACGGTCGATCCGGATGATTGGTTGACGTGACAGACCTTGAGATGAATCCCCCCGCTGCTGCGCCCGTGGACAGACCGGAGCTCATCCGGTCCTACGTGGCGATCGGTGACAGCATCACAGAGGGGATGCTGGACGACAGCGGTCCCGGCGGTGAGTACCGGGGGTTCGCGGACCGCCTCGCGGAACACCTGGGCACGCTCTCCCCGGACTTCCGCTACGCCAACCTCGGCGTCCGAGGACGTCGGATGAAACACATCTTCGGTGAACAGCTCGAACAGACCCTCGCGTGGAAGCCCGACCTGGTCACCGTGCTGGCGGGCGGCAACGACGTCCTCCGCCCCGGCGGGGACCTCGACGCGCTGGCCGAGAAGTTCGAGTGGGGCGTGCGCCAGCTGCGGGACGCGGGCATCCGCGTGGTGATCCTGGCGGGCCACGACACCGGATGGATCCCGGTCCTGCGCCTGTACCGGGGCCGGATCGCGGTGTTCAGCATGCACATGCGGGCCGTGGCCGAGCGCACCGGCACCGAGATCGTGGACCTGTGGGCCCTCAACGCCCTCAACGATCCCCGGGCCTGGAGCGACGACCGGCTGCACCCCAACGGCGCCGGACACCAGATCGTCGCGGCCCGCGTCGCCGACCTGCTCGGCCACCCCATGGGTCCGCCCGAGTCCTGGACCGACCCGTGGGCCACCCCGCCCCAGCAGCTGCCCCGCATCCTGCGTCGCAGGGAGGGCCGCCGCTGGGCCCGCCAGTACCTCGTGCCGTGGCTGCGCCGGCGCGCGATGGGCCGCTCCTCCGGTGACGGCCTCCTGCCGCGCCGGCCCGAGCTGGACTACCTGCACGACGAGCAGACCCGCGAACAGCTGCGGGAGGAACTGCGCAGGTCCGGAGCGGACACGCACTACAACGACTACTCGGCGGACGACACGCCCCCGACCAGCAGCCCTTCGGGCACCAAGGGCCCCGAGCCCCTGCGCTGACCGCGCCGGGCCCGCCAGCCCTCACTGTGGCCGCGTTCCCGCTTCTTCGGGGAGCGCGGCCACCGTGCTGTCCGGGGTCGTGGTGCCGTCCGGGTCACTGCCGGGACAGCGACTGGATGAGGTCGCTCACGTGCACGACCCCCACGCACTGGCCGTAGGGGTTGGTCACGATCAGGTCGTCGTAGACCCGCTCACGGTCCTGCCCCGCCACCCGCAGCGCCGAGATCGCGGACATCCACGCGGGCACCGTCCGGGGCGACTCCGCCAGCCGCAGCGCGGGGCGCTTGGCGTGCAGGGCGTGCCCGTACCTCCCGGTGACCGACAGCAGGAACCGGGTCCGGTCGATGACCCCCGTCGGCCGCTCCCGGTGGTCGATGAGCACCACGCTGTTGAGCGCGGTGTCCCCGGTGAACGCCTCCAGGACGTGCTCACCGGTGGACTCCGAGTCGAAGTCCAGCGGCGGCACCATGAACTCGGTGACCCGGGGGCCCGCGTCGGTGTCGTCCAGGGAGGTGGCCGCCGGTTCCGGCACCGGCGTCACCTTCTCGCCGGGCCGCCAGGCGGGGTCCGCGAAGTACGCGCCACAGCCCAACCGCACCCCGCACGCGCGCAGGCGCACGATCTCCTCGCTCCGGGCCACGCCGTCGGCCATCGCGTACACGCCGCTGCTGCGCCCGATCCGGGCCAGCCCGTCCACGATCCCCCCGTTGCGCTGGTCTCCGTCGATCCCCGAGACCAGGACGGGGTCCATCCGGACCAGGAACGGGGTGGCCTCCACGACCAGGTCGGGCCGGGCCATCGCGGTCCCGAACCCACAGCGGAAACCCAACGAGCGCAACCCGGAGACCGCTGTCAGGACGGAGGCCCGAGGCAGCTCCACGAGGTCGGGCGTGAGCATCAGGGTCACGTCGCGCGGCCGACGTCCGGCCCGGCGCAGCGCGCTCTCGACCAACCGGGGCAGGTCGGTGCCGTCGACGAGGGCGGCCGAGGGCAGGGGCAGGACCAACGGCGACAGGCTCTCCACGCCGGCACCGGCGCGCACCAGGGAGGCCAGCCACTCGGCCACCAGAGCGGAACCACCGCCCCGTCCGTCGGGGCGGCCCAGCCCCGCGGGAACGGCGGCGACGACCTCCACGGCCACCACGGCGCCGGAGTCCAGGTCCACGACAGGACGGAAGGCCGGGCCGCGACGGCGGCGTCCGGGCTGGTCATCGGCGGTGGGAGCCGGGCGGGTGTGGGAGCGAGGCAGGGTGGACACGTCTGCCATGGTCGCGCGTGGGACACGCCCGTATGAAGACCCGGGCGGCGGAGTTCGCCCGTTCTTGGGACACGGGCCGCCGGGCGTTCACGAACGGTCGACGGGGGTCACGGACACGACAGTGGGCGTCACCCTACGGTGACGCCCACTGGAGGATCCGACGCCGCGTGCGGCCCGAAGGATCAGGCGCGGCGGAAGGCCACGGCGATGTTGTGGCCGCCGAACCCGAAGGACTCGTTGATGGCGGCGACGTCCCCGCTCGGCATCTCCCGGGGCTTGTCGCGGACGATGTCCACGGCCGCCTCCGGGTCGAGCTCGGAGATGTTGATGGTCGGCGGGATCTGGCCCTCGTGCAGCGCGAGGATCGTCGCGATCGACTCCACCGCCCCGGCGCCGCCCAGGAGGTGGCCCGTCATGGACTTGGTGGAGGTCACCGCGACCCGGTCGGCGGCGGACTCGCCCAGGGCCGAGCGGATCGCGCGGGTCTCACCGACGTCCCCGGCCGGGGTCGACGTGGCGTGCGCGTTGACGTGCACGATGTCGCTCGGTCGGAGGTCGGCGTCGGCCAGCGCCTGGGTGATGGCACGGGCCTGGCCCGCGCCCTCCGGGTCCGGCATGACGATGTCGTGGGCGTCGTCGGTGTAGCCGACACCGGCGGCGTGGGCGTACACGTGCGCGCCGCGCCTGGCGGCGTGCTCGGCCGACTCCAGGACGAGGATGCCCGCGCCCTCGCCCATGACGAAGCCGTCGCGGTTCCTGTCCCAGGGGCGGGACGCGGTCTGCGGGTCGTCGTTGCGCGTGGACAGCGCGCGCATGGAGGCGAAGGAGGCGATGTTCAGGGGGTGGATCGCGGCCTCGGTACCGCCCGCGATCACCACGTCGGCCCGGCCCGCGCGGATCATGTCCACACCGTTGGCGATCGCCTCGGCGCTGGAGGCGCAGGCGCTGACCGGGGCGTGGGCGCCCGCGCGCGCGGTGAACTCCAGGGCCACGGCGGCGGCCGGGCTGTTGGGCATGAGCATGGGCACGGTGAACGGGGAGACCCGCTTCCAGCCCTTCTCACGGAAGGTGTCGTACTGCTCCAGGATGGTGAGGATGCCACCGATGCCGCTGGAGACCACCACGCCGAGACGGAGGGGGTCGACGTCGGGGGCGCCCGCGTGGTCCCAGGCCTCCTGCGCCGCGATCAGGGCGAACTGCTGGGTCCGGTCGAGGCGGCGCAGCCGGGGGCGCGGCAGCTTCTCCGAGGGTTCCTGCGCGATCTGCCCGGCGAAGTGCACCGGAAGCTTCTCGTGCCAGTCCTCCGGCAGCATGCTGATTCCGGAGCGGCCGTCGAGGAGCGCGGACCATGTGGTCGCGACGTCACCCCCGAGGGGGGTGGTGGCGCCGAGGCCGGTGACGACGACATCGGTCTTGGACATGATCCGATCGCCCTTCTCGTGGGTCGATCCCGGCTCGGTGCCGGGAGGCGTGGCGAATGAGTGGGTCTGGGGTGTCCTTGGTGGGGACGGGTCGGGCCGCCGGACCGGGGTGCGGACCGGCGGCCCGGACGCGCTACTTCTGGATGAAGTTGATGACGTCCTGGACCGTCTTGAGGTCCTTGAGCTGGTCGTCGGGGATCTCCACGCCGAACTTGTCCTGCGCGGCGACGGCGATCTCGACCATGGACAGCGAGTCGATGTCCAGGTCGTCCACGAACGACTTCTCGGGGGTGACCTCGGCGGGCTCCGTGCCGACGATCTCCTCGACGATGTCGCCGAGGCCCTTGAGGATGTCCTGCTCGCTGTGGTCGGCCATGTCGTGTTTCTCCTTGCTTGACGAACGTGGTGTCGGTGACGTTCCCGAACGGGGCGGGCGGGCCCGCGTCCGCTGGGATCGGATCATCGGATCAGGGGATGCGGATCACCTGTGCGGCGTAGACCAGGCCCGCACCGAATCCCAGGGTGAGCACGGTGCTCCCCGACGGCAGCTCCCCGCGTTCGACCATGCGCGACAGCGCGAGAGGGATCGAGGCGGAGGAGGTGTTGCCAGCGGTGACGATATCGCGGGCCACGAGTGCCTGGGGTGCCCCCAGCTTGCGCGCGATGGACTCGACGATCCGCAGGTTGGCCTGGTGGGGCACGAAGGCGGTGAGCTCGGACGGCTCCACACCGGCGCGCTCCAGCGCCTCCAGGGCCACCTTGTACAACTCGGTGGTGGTCCACCGGAAGACGGCCTGACCCTCCTGGTGGAGGTACTTGCCCTCACGCAGGTGGATCGTGTCGGCGCGCTCGCCCGAGGAACCCCAGACGACCGGACCGACGGCGTGCTCCTCGGAGGCCGAGACCACGGCGGCCCCGGCACCGTCGGCGAAGATCACACAGGTGGACCGGTCCTCCCAGTCCACCCAGTCGCTGAGCTTCTCCGAGCCGATCACCAGGACGTTGCGCGAGCTTCCGGCCCGGACCGAGTCCGAGGCCAGCCCGAGCGCGTAGACGAAGCCCGCGCAGGCCGCGTTGACGTCGAAGGCACCCGGAGCGGAGATGCCGAGCCGCGCGGCGACGGTCGCCGCGGTGTTGGGGATCTGGTCCTGCACGGTGCAGGTGGCCACGATCACCAGGTCGATGTCCTCGGGGGAGAGCCCGCCCGCCGCGAGGGCCTTGCCTCCGGCGGCGACGGCCATGCTCGCCACGGAGTCCTCGGGTCCGGCGACGCGACGCTCCCTGATGCCCACACGGCTCTGGATCCACTCGTCGTTGGTGTCGACGCGGGCCTCCAGATCGGCGTTGGTCACGACCCGCGACGGCTGGTACCCGCCGAAGGAACGGATCGCGGCACCGCCGGGCGCACTGGGGACGTTGAACATGCTCAGCCTTCCTGCTGGCTGCTCGCGGGGGAGGGGGTCCCCGCGTGCTCCTTGATGAGAGCGCTGGCGCGTTCGAGGTCGTCGGGGGTCTTCACCGCGAGGATCTCGATGCCACGCAGCGCGCGCTTGGCGAGGCCACTGAGCGTGCCCGCCGGGGTCAGCTCGATGAACGCGGTCACCCCGAGGTCGGAGAGGGTGTCGGTGCAGGCGTCCCAGCGGACCGGCGAGGAGATCTGCGAGACCAGGCGGTCCAGGTACTCGGCGCCGCTCTCGACCACGGCTCCGTCGGCGTTCGACAGAAGACGGACGCTGGGGTCGGCGGTGGCCAGGCTCCGGGCGGCGTCCCGCACCCGCTCCACGGCCGGGGCCATGTGCTCGGTGTGGAAGGCGCCCGCCACGGACAGGGGCCGCAGCCGGGCCCGCTCGGGCGGGTTCTCGGCGAACGCCGCCAGCTGGGCGGTGGTTCCGGCGGCCACGATCTGACCGGAGCCGTTGTCGTTGGCCGGGGTCAGCCCGGCGGCCTCGATGGCGGCCAGGACGGCCTCGCGCTCACCGCCCAGGATCGCGGTCATCCCGGTCTCGGTGCGGGCGGCGGCGTCGGCCATCCCACGGCCGCGCTCGGCCACCAGGGCCAGCGCGTCCTTGGGGGAGAGCACACCGGCCAGCGCGGCGGCGGTGAACTCACCGACGCTGTGCCCGGCCGTGGCGTCCACGAGGGAGGGCGAGGCGGGCAGCGGGGCGCCGGGGGCGGTCAGCGGGCCGAGCAGCGCGGTGGCCGCGGCCAGGCCGGCGCTCACCAGGAGCGGTTGGGCGACGGCGGTGTCGCGGATCTCGTCCGCGTCCGCCGTGGTGCCGTAGCGCACGAGGTCGAGACCGGTCACCTCGGACCACGAGGAGAACGTCTCGGCCATGCCGGGGAGTTCGAGCCACGGGGAGAGGAAACCGGGAACCTGGGCGCCTTGGCCTGGAGCAACGATTACAAGCACGACATCAACCTTGCCCTGTAGGAGATCACCAGCTGGATGGTGGGAGACACGAAGTTCACCGAAGTCCTTTTGTAGGTAATCCACAAAAAGCCACCGGTGATGTCCCCACAAACCCGAAACGGGTGGAGGAGATCACTTTCCGACGGTACGCGGGCCCCCTCACGCCTCGCCCCCGGACCGCCCGGTGCGGGGCGTGACGGCCGACACGGAGGCGAACTCCGGATCGGGTGCGGAGAGGATGCGAACCTAGACGAGTGAACACCGAACCCCGACCGACCGAGGACGGCGCGAGCGCGCCGACCGGGAACGGCGCCCCTCAGGACCAGATCCGCGCCGAGACCGTCCGACGCCTGGAACGCTCCATGGGGGCGCTGGGCACCGCGGCGGTCAGCCGTATGGAGGAGCGACTCGGCTGGTTCCGCCGGATGTCGGCCCAGGACCGGTCGTGGATCGGCCTCGTGGCGCAGTCCGGAGTGGCGGCCTTCGTGGACTGGTTCCGTGACCCGGAACGCGGTCGTCCCGCGATCACGGTGGAGGTCTTCGGCACCGCCCCGCGCGAACTGACCCGGTCGGTCTCCCTCCAGCAGACCGTCGACATGATCCGGGTGGTCATCGAGGTGGTCGAGAACCAGGTCGACGACCTGGCCGCCCCGGGCGGCGAACAGCAGCTGCGCGAGGCGATGCTCCGCTACACGCGCGAGGTGGCCTTCAGCTCCGCCAAGGTCTACGCCCGCGCGGCCGAGGCCCGTGGCGCCTGGGACGCCCGGCTGGAGGCGCTGATCGTCGACGCGCTCCTGCACGGGGACCAGGTGGAGGGGCTCCAGACCTGGGGGTCGGCGCTGGGCTGGTCGCACACGCCGGTGATCGCGGTGGCCGGGGACATCGGTGACGAGGACGGCGGCAAGGTCATGGACGACCTGCGCTCGGCCGCCCGCCGCCTGGGCTACGACGTACTGGCGGGCATGCAGGGGCGTCGCGTGGTCGTGGTGGTCGGGGTGGGGGACCGCCATCCGGTCGACGACCTCCCGATCGAGCCGGTGGAGCCCCTGGCGGGGCTGTTCGGAGACGGACCCGTGGTGGTGGGCCCGGCCGTGGCGGACCTGCACGCGGCGGGATCGTCGGTGCGGTCCGCGGTGAACGGTCTGCGGGCCGCCGTCGCGTGGCCCGACGCGCCCCGGCCGGTGCTCGCCGACGACCTGCTGCCGGAGCGGGCCCTGGAGGGTGACACGGAGGCCCGCCACCAGCTGGTGACGGAGGTGTACCTGCCGCTCCAGGGCGCCGGTTCCCCGCTGCTGGACACGTTGTCGGTGTACCTCGAGCACGCCTCGTCACTGGAGGCCACGGCGCGCATGCTCTTCGTGCACCCGAACACGGTGCGCTACCGGCTGAGCCGGATCTCCGAGCTCACCGGGCACATCCCCTCGGACGGGCGCGGCTCCTTCGTGCTTCGGGTGGCGGTGGCTCTGGGCCGATTGTCCGAAACCCGGGACTGATCCTCCCGGTGGCCGGTGTCGGCCACGCTCGGGGGCGTGACCTCCGCCACGTCGTAATCTGATCGTTGCCTCCCTTTTCGGCTGGTTTATGGAAGTTTCACCAGCGTCGGGTATGTGTGTAACTCACCGTGTGCGCCCGGGGACTACGCGAAAAGAGATAGCTTTGATACGGGCAGGTTGCAGGTGGAGCCAGAGACGACGAAAACCCTCGGGCGTCGCTCCCCGCACCGCTCCGTCACGACGTTCTTGGGGGGTCCAACGCTGTGGTCGAGCGACCGAGGAAGAGGTTCCGGATACTACGCCCGGTGATCGATTTCGTACTCCAACCCACGCAGGAGGGTGAGCTGCGCAGGCGCGTCCTGTTCTGGCTCCCCGCGCCGGTCCCGGTCCTGGGCCTGGTGTACCTGCTGGTGGGCGGCGCGATGTCCGCCGCCGGATGGACCATCCTGCTGGCCGCGAGCGTGGGTGTGGGAACGCTGCTGCTCGCCGTGATCGTGCAGCCCACCCCGCTTCCCGAGGGGCTGGCGCCGCCGGTCTCGGCCCGCCGCTCCCTGCACCGCTTCCGGCAGTTCACCCAGCTGCGGGTGGCGCTGGCGCTGGTGCCGGTGGTCATCGGCGCCGCGGCCGCGATCGCGGGCGGCGGCATGTACCCGCTGTTCGCCGCGCTGGCCCTGGCCTGGCCGCAGCTGCTGCTCGCCATGCCCACCTTCTTCACCATCACCAGGGCTCGCAGGGCCATGGAGGCCTGGGGTACCACCGCCTACCTCTGGCACGCCCTCTCCCGGCCCGCCAGGGTCACCTGGCCGGTGGTCACCCCGCTGGTCCGCTCCTACCGTGCGTGGCGCACCGACCGCGCCCGCCGTCTGGAGCGCCAGAAGCAGGAGGACCAGCAGCAGGACCAGGCGTGGAAGGAGGCCGTCGACGAGGAGAAGCGCAACCCCACCGAGCCGCAGGCGCCCGTCGAGGAACCGCCCGCGACCGAGGGGCCACAGCTCCAGCGCACCCGCAAGCTGCACGCGCTCCCCGAGGAACTCGACGATCAGGACAACGAGCCCACCACGCTCCTGCCCAAGCCCGAGCTGGGCGAGACCGAGGACGCCCCCGCGGCCACCAGGTCGCGCGGCACCGTCAACAGGGCGGCCCGGGAGCTCCTGGAACAGGGCGGGGCGCTCGGCCTGAGCGTACGCAACCGGCGCCGGGGACACGCGAGTCGGCGTCCGCCCTCGCACAAGCCCTAGGGCCCGGCCGCCCTCCGGCACGAGACTCCGCGACGCACTCCGGCGGCGCCCCCACGGGCGCCGCCGGAGCCGTGTCACGGGTCAGATGACGGCCCGGCGGCGGACCTCGGGCAGGGCGTCGTCCCCGCCCTGCGGGCAGTGGTACCAGCGCGCCTCGGCCTCGCGGCCGTCGAAGACCACCTCACCGATCGTGTTGCCGAAGTAGGGGCGCTCCGAGAGCCCCCAGGAGAGCGGGGCGCGACGCACCCCCGCCAGCCGCGTCAGGACGCTCCCGGCCAGCCGCAGGGGCCAGCTCGCGGACACCGTGGCCGCGCGGCGCAGGTTCGGGGAGAGCTGGTTGCACAGCGCGGAGGAGACCAGCTGGGCGACCCGGGAGGTCGTGTGCCCCGCACGGGCCCGCGCGCGGGCCAGGTAGGAGAAGTGCACGTCTCCGCTGAGCAGCAGGACCGTGGCGGGAGCCGGACCCCTGCCGCCACGGGCGACGTCGAGCACGGCGTCCGCCAGGCGGTGGAAGGAGTACTGGAAGGCGCCCCAGTGCTCCAGGTCCAGGGCCTGGCGCAGCCGCTCGGCGGGGGTCCTGGCCGCCGCACCCCAGGCGCCCGCGCACACCGCCTCGTTCCACGCCTCCAGGTGGTGCACGGAGGGCGGCAGCAGGACCGGGACGGTGGAGGCGACCACGAGGTGGTCGGGGCCGCCGGTCAGGTGCTCGTCCAGCCAGTCGTGACCGTCGGATCCCAGGATGGACCGTGAGCCGCCGGGGAGGTCGTTCTCGTCCAGGTCCCGGCCGCAGCGGGTGTCGGCCACGAGGACCCGTACGCCGCCCACGTCGTGGTGGTGGCTCCACCGGTAGGAGGAGGGCTCGTCGTGCGCGCGCCACGCGAACGCGTCCAGCGCGTCCCCGGCGTCGGTGCCGCGCTCGCGGTGGTCGCGCACGGCCGCCCACAGCGGGTCCTTGGCGCGCGCGTCGGGGGAGAGGTTCCCCACGTGCTGGTACACCCAGTAGGCGCCGAGTCCGCTGGTCACCCGGGTGCGCCACCACGGGTACCCGTCCATCGCGCCGCGCCAGGCCGCCGAGGTGTTCCAGTCGTCGCGGATGTCGTGGTCGTCGAAGACCATCAGTGTGGGCACGGTCGACAGCAGCCACCGCACCTGGGGGTCGGACCAGGCCTGTCGGTAGAGCTCGGCGTACTCGTCGAAACGGACGACCTCGCCCTCCGGTGCGCCGTCCGGGTCCTCCGCGCCGCGCCTCTCCCGGAGGAAGGCCCGCATGGGCTCCTGGACCTCGTCGGCGTAGACCTGGTCGCCGATGAGCAGCAGGACCAGGTTGTCCTCGGTCGGGTCCTCACGGGCCAGGCGGCGGGCGGTGGCACGGAGCATGTCGGGGCCGTAGCGGACCAGGCCCTCGGGAGTGTCACCGGTGGGGGTGTGGCAGGAGCCGTACAGCAGCCGGGTCGGCGCGTCCGGGGACAGGGTGCGCAGGACGCTGGGCGGCAGCGGGCTGTCGGGTTCGGGCCACACCCGGTCCTCACCGAGGAAGACCTCGTAGGGGAGGACGGAACCCGGCGTCAGGCCCTCGATTTCGCACACGGCGTAGTGGTGGCCGTGGACCGTGAAGGTGCGGCTGGCCGAGACCGGCCCGCCGTCCACGCGAACCCGGACGTCACAGGGGGCGTCCGTCTCCACCCACACCGTCGCCGTGGCGGGGCCCACGTGGCGAAGCACGGGCCCCAAAAGTAACGAGACAGTCACCCTTATCCCTTCTTTCGTCCAGTTTCACACACGTCGAGGAGGAGTATGGCCCCTTCGCGGGGGTTCGGTCACCTGCGGATCCACGCGTGATGGTTGCACCGGGGGCCAGGCTGCGCGAAGGTGTCGCTATGCGGACACTGATCCTTGAGCTGCACACCGGCGGATCGGAGAGCGTCACCGACATCACCGAGCAGTGCCGAGAGTTCGTCGCCCGGAGCGGCGGCGACGGCCTGCTCAACGTCTTCGTCCCGCACGCGACGGCGGGCGTGGCCATCATCGAGCTGGGCGCGGGGTCCGACGACGACCTCCTGGCCTCCCTCGACGACCTGCTGCCAGCCGACGACCGGTGGCGGCACCGGCACGGGTCCCGAGGACACGGACGCTCACACGTCATGCCGGCGTTCGTCGCACCGCAGACCACACTGCCAGTACTATCCGGCAGACTCGAACTGGGCACGTGGCAGTCCGTCGCGATCGTGGACCTGAACGTGGACAACCCGGATCGGCAGGTCCGGTTGTCCTTCCTGGAGTCCGGATGAGCTGATTCGAACGCGAGCCGGGTTCGGACGCGCGTTGACGGGATATGCCACTAGCGTGTGAACTAGGCCATCAGCGATGGTTACGGACCCACGTGACGGGCGACAAAAAATGCCCGGCATCGTTGTGACAACTGCTTCGTGCAGGCAAGATTGAGAAAAACCATCTGTGGAGGAGAACTTTCGTGAGCGCGACCGCGGGCCAGGCACAAAGCGAACGCGGCTTGGCTGACCGACTCGGATTCAAGCCGGGTCAGGTGGTGCAGGAATTCGGGTTCGACGACGACGTCGATGAGGGACTGCGCGCTTCCATCGCCGAACTCACGGGCGAGGCACTGGTCGACGAGGACTTCGACGGCGACGTCGACGCGGCACTGCTGTGGTGGCGGTCCGACGAGGAAGGCGACCTCACCGACGCTCTGATGGACACGGTGACGACCATCGCCGACGGAGGGACCATCCTGGTCCTGACCCCGAAGGCCGGTCGTGAGCTGCACGTGTCACCCAACGACGTGGCCGAGGCCGCCACTACTTCGGGCCTGTCGCAGACCAGCGCGGTCAGCATCGGCGCCGACTGGTCGGGCACCCGCCTGGTCGTTCCCAAGCGGTGACGGACACCACCCGCACCGGGTGAGTCGTCCGGCGTCGCGCGCCTCGGAAAGCACGGGCGCGCGGCGCTGAGGGGTGCCCGTCGACCGACGGGCACCGGTACCGGCCCGCGCGGTCGGCCGACACGAACGTGAGCATGACCGACACCGTCTCCGTGGGCGCCCGCGCGCCCGAGTTCAGCCTCCGGGACCAGTACGGCCAGGACACCGTCCTGAGCGCCCTCCGAGGCGGCCCCGTGCTCGTCGTGTTCTACCCGTTGGCCTTCTCGGGGGTGTGCTCGGGAGAGCTCGCGGACCTGCGCGACCACCACGACGAGCTCCGGGACCTCGGGGTCACGGTGCTGGCGGTGTCGGTGGACTCCACCTTCGCCCTGCGCACCTGGTCCGACCGGGAGGGGTTCCCCTTCGCGCTGCTCTCGGACTTCTGGCCGCACGGCGGGGTCGCCCGGGAGTACGGGGTCCTCGACGAGGGGCGCGGAGTGGCCCGGCGGGGCACCTTCCTCATCGACGCCGAGGGCGTGGTCCGCTGGACCGCGCACACGGCCGTCGACCGACCCCGGGACGTTGAGGAGTACGTGGCCCAGGCCCGCCACCTGGCGGGATGAGCCAGGCGCGAGAACCACCGCGAAGCGGTATGATCTCTCGCGACGCACACACGGGCGCGTAGCTCAGTTGGTTAGAGCAATTGCCTTACAAGCAATAGGCCAGGGGTTCGAGTCCCTTCGCGCCCACTCCACCCAGGAACGACCCCGCTCGGGGGAGGTCCTCCGTCCGCGCCGGGTCGTTCCGTCGTCTCCTCTGGGGACGGCCCCCGGAGTCCCGACGCGGGGCCACGCCGTCCCGCCGCCGGACGGTCGGAGGCACGACGGGTTCCGCCCGGACCGCGGCCCGGGGTGACCGGCGAACGCCGCGAGTTCCACCTCGACGACCGCGCGGGAGCGCCCCCGAGAGCCCTGAGAGGCCGCGCACCATCCTCAGACAGCCCGTCACGGACCGTTGACGGGGGCCCGGGCCGTCAGCCCGGGATGACCACGACCGGGCACCTGGCTCGCACGGTGAGCCTCTGACCGACGGACCCGCGCAGGAGCCCGGCGGTCAGCCCCAGACTCCGGGTCCCCACGACGATCAGGTCGGCCTCGGCCGAGCGCTCCACGAGGAGGTCGACCGGGTCCCCGCGCCGCTCCTCCTCACGGACGCGCACGTCCCGGCCCGACCCCTTCGCCTCCTCGACCGCGGCCGTCCCTGAGCGCTCGTTCGGGGAGGAGTCTCCGATCGCTCGGAAGAGCAGGAGCTCCGCGCCGCGTATCCGGGCCTCTTCCAGGGCGTAGGACACCACGGCGCCGGTGGAGGGGCCACCGTCGACCCCCGCGACGACGCGGCCCCGTCCCTGTGAGGCGGCCCCGGAGACGACGGCGACGGGGCCGGGGGAGCGGCCGATCAGTCTCCGGCTGACGGATCCCGCGATGGTCCCGGACAGGAATCCCAGTCGGCGCGTGCCGACCACCAGCGGTCCCCCCTCCGCGGCGGCGAGCAGCGCGTCGACGGGGTCCCCGGCGACGACCCGCATCTCGATGCGGTCCTCCGGTACGGCCCCCACGGCGCGGGAGAAGGCCGCCTCCGCCCTGCGCCGGAGCCGCTGGTTGGTCTGGAACTCCTCGCGGGAGATCTGCCTCCGGGAGTCCGAGACCGGACCCCTGCGGGCCGGGCCGGAGGCCCCCACGGTCACGATCCGGAGTGAGGCCTCCCAGAGGCGCGCGTAGGCACTCGCCCACTCGACGGCGTCGAGACTGGCACGGGAGCCGTCACCGCCCACGGTCACGGTCGATCGGGCGTTCACGTTTCCTCGCATCAGAACTCGGCCTCCGCGTGCCGTGCGTCGCTCGGCCGACGCGGTCGGTTCACCGTCAGCACGCGCTCTCCTGTTTCTCGGCGGTGACGCCGCCGAGGTCGTCGGTGATGGACAGGTCACTCCCGGAGGAAGAGCCGCCGAAGCCCTCCCAGTCCGATCCGGCGACGAGTTCGAGGGTCTGTTCCAGGCCCTCGGCCTCCTCGGTCTGGGCGTTGGTGAGGCTGTCCGCGAGCAGCTTGGCCGCGGCCTCGTCCCCCGGACCGTGGTACACGGTGGTCGCGTCGGGGGCGCGTTGGTCGGGGTTGCCCGTGCCGGTGACCACGAAGCCCTCCTGGACCAGGACGGCCTGGATCTCCAGGGCGAGGCCGTCGATTCCGGTGTTGTTGGCGATCTCGACCGAGACGTCGCCGGGCTCCACGGAACTCTCACCGGGCCCTCCGTCATCCTCGTCGTCGCCGTCGCCGCCGAGGTCCTCGCCGTTGTTGATCGCCTCGAACAGGGCCGGGGCCGCGTCACTCATGATGATGCGGTTCTCGTCGGCCGGGTGGGCGCCGTTGGGAACCGTGACGAACTGGACCCGGTCCAGGTCGACCTCGCGCATCGAGATCGCGATGTCGGCCATGGTGTCCACCGTCAGTCCCTCGTCGGTGGTGATGGAGTCGGTGACGGCGCCCAGGAACCGGGTGATCGTGACGGGGCTGGTCATCACGTCACTGCTCAGCACCTCGCGGAGCATGGCGCCCATGAACTCCTGCTGACGGTCGATCCGCGACAGGTCGCTGCCGTCCCCCTGGGCATAGCGCGAGCGGACGAAGCCGAGCGAGTCCTCACCGTCCAGGGTCTGGAGCCCGGCGTCGAGCACCAGGTGCGCCTTGGGGTCGTCCACCGGCTCGGGGATGCACATCTCGACGCCGCCGATCGAGTCCACCATGTCCTTGAAACCGACGAAGTCCATCATCAGGAAGTGGTCCAGGTGCACACCCGTGACCTGCTCGACGACCTGCCACTGGCAGCCCACCCCGCCGAAGGTCATCACCGAGCTGATCATGCCCTCCTGCGGACTCATGCCCTCGTAGCCCTCCGTCGCCTCGCAGCCGGGCAGGTCGACCATGAGGTCGCGGGGCAGGTTCACCAGGGTCGCCGCGCCGTTGTCCACGTTGATGCTCGCGATGAGCATCGTGTCCGGCCTCGCACCCTCTGCGGCCCCGTAGTCGGCGTTCTCCCCCGAGCGCACGTCCGAGCCGATGACGAGGATGTTCATGACGCCCTCGACGCTCGTGGGCCGGTCCCACTCGTCGGTGTCCACCTGGGCGGTCGTGATGTTGCCGACCAGTCCCTGGTACCAGCCGTAACTCAGCAGACTCGCGATGATGACCAGCGCGGTCGCGACGCACGCGACCCACTTCCCCGTGGAAAGCCGCTGGGATGACGGACCCGACAAATCCCCGTCTCCTCTCTCGTCTCGACGCAACCGGGACAGCGTGTCAGTGGTTTCTGAGCGCTTCCTGAGGTCAACCTGAAGACGCCCCTCAGGTTGGTCGGGACCGTGTCGGTACGGGCTTCGGGGTCAGTCGTGGGGGCGAACGTCCTCGATCCCGGCGGAGACGTCGAGGATCACCTCGTAGTCCTGTCCGTCCGCCCCCCGGACCAGGACGGACCACCCCGGCCCGCCCTCCTCGTCGCGCTCGACGGCGGTGGCGCGGGACCCCTCTCCGACCGCCTCCTCGGCAGCGGCGGAGACCTCCTCCCGGTCGGCCTCCCGACGGGCTTCGGGGTCCTCCCACGGCGCGGGCCCGCCGTCGGCGTCCCGGAACTGCACTCCGTTGACGGTGAACACGCCCACCCCGTCGCGGGCCGCGTCCTCCTCGGAGCCGTAGCGCACCCCCAGCGTGACCTCGGTACCCTCCAGGGCGCGCAGCTCCTCCAGGATCGTGCCCGCCGTGCCGTCGCCGTCGAAGTCCTCCAGCACGGGATCGGTGAGCAACCACGCGCGAGGACCGAAGTCCACCCCCACCCCGGCGACGTACCAGTCCTCGGCGGCGCCGCCGGAGCGCAGTTCACCGATCAGCTGCTCGAAGCCGTCGACCGGCCGTGACGTGCCCTCCCCGACCGGCGAGCGCAGCGTGGGGGCGCCGGTGAAACCGTCGAGCCGGATCGTCTCCACCGCCAGGTCCGGGTCCTTGAGCACGACGTACCCGCCCGCGCCCAGGATCGACAGGGCCACCGCCGCGCACGAGACCAGGATCGTCGTGCGGTGTCGCGTCATCGGTCCCTCCAACGGCGGGTGTCGAGAGCATCCATTGTCCACCAGCCCGATGATGGGAACCTGAAAGCAGCCTGAAGACGGCTTTCAGGTTTCCTTCATCAAGGGCTCAGCTTCCAACGGCATGCTGGGCTGGTCCAGGGAAACGGGAGGGTTGCGCGCGGTGGCGATTCTGGTGGTGGAGGACGAGGAGGGCATCGTCTCCTTCGTCCGGCGCGCTCTGGAGAACGCCGGGCACACGGTGGTGACCGCTGCGGACGGTATCGACGGGCTGGTCATGGCGCTGTCGACCGACGTCGAGCTGGTCATCCTCGATCTGGGACTACCGGGCCTGGCGGGCGAGGAGGTCCTGCGCCGCCTCCGCCTGCGCCGTCCCTCGGTGCCGGTGATCGTGCTCACCGCCAAGGACGCGGTCGGCGATCGGATCGCCAACCTCGACGCCGGGGCCGACGACTACGTGGTCAAGCCGTTCAGCGTCAACGAACTGCTGGCCCGGGTCCGCGCCAGGCTGCGCACCAGCGGCTCGGACCGGGCCGACGGCGTGACCGCCCGGGGCGTGACCCTGGACCTGGGGAGGCACACGGCCTTCGTGGACGGAGCCGTCGTCCCCCTGTCCGCACGGGAGTTCGCCCTCCTGTCGGTCCTGCTCCACCACCCCAACCAGGTCTTCTCCCAGGCCCAGCTGCTCGACCTGGTCTGGGGCTACGACTTCGACGGCGCCTCCAACGTGGTCGAGGTCTACGTCAGCCAACTGCGCCGCAAACTCGGAGCGGACCGCATCGAGACCGTGCGGGGCGTCGGCTACCGGTTGAGCGGCGGCGAGGGGTGAGCCTCACCCGGCGCCTGGTCCTCCGGGCCCTCATGGTGATGGTGCTGGTGGTCGGCGGTGTCACCGCCCTGACCCATGAACTGGTCCTCGTCTCGGGCCGTAACGACGTGGACGACCTGCTGCGGGAGGAGTCCGCGCTGCTGAGCGACACGTTGGGCGACCAACTGCCCGCCGCGGCGGGTCTGGACGGCATGGTGTCGGGGCCCGAGGCCGAGCGAGCGGCGCAGCGTGCGCTGTCGATTCGCCCCAGCGGCCCCCGGCACGTGTCGCTGGTGCACGTCGACGGGGTCCGTCTGCAGAGCACCGGCGGCCCCGCCGAGGTCGCCGGGCTGATGCGCGGTGACGACGCGCCCGTCTCCGCGCCCGGGGTCGCGCGCACCGTGGACACCGACGTCGGTCGGGTCCGGGTCCTGGACACCCCCGTCACCGACGCGGCCGACGAGAAGATCGCCGTCATCACCGTCGCCGCGCCGTTGGACACCGTCCAGGACACGGCCGCCACGGTCCTACTGTTCACCGCCCTGGCGGGAGGCATCGGCATCGGTGGGGGAGGGGCCGCGCTGTGGCTGGTGGTGCGGCGCACCCTGGCACCGGTGCGGAAGGTGTCGGCGGCGGCACAGCGGATCTCACCGACCGAACTGGCCACCCGCGTTCCCGTCCCGGACACCGGGGACGAGATCGCGGAGCTGGCCACCGAGATCAACCGCATGCTCACCCGCATCGAGCAGGCGGAGACGGGACGGCGCCGCTACCTGGCGGCGATCTCGCACGAGGTCCGCACGCCCCTCGCCGTCGCGGAGGGACACCTGGAGCTCCTGGGCGGCCCGGAGGCGGAGATCGTGCACGCCGAACTGGAGCGGTTGCGGCGCGTGCTGGAGGACCTCATGGCCGTGGCGCGCGGCGGTGACGGGATCGACGCCGACCGGGGTCCCGTGTTCCTGCCGGACCTGTTCGACGCCGTCCGGGCCAGGGTGGGGTCCCTCTCCTTCGCGCGGTCCGTGGTCTTCCACGAGGCCGCCCCGCAGGTCGTGCTCGGAGACGAGGCTCGGTTGGAGCAGTGCCTGATGAACCTGGTCTCCAACGCGATCGACCACAACCCGCCGCACGTCGTCGTGGACGTGGCCACCAGGGTCGAGGGGGACACGGTGGCCCTGACCGTCACGGACGACGGGGACGGGATCGACCCGGACGTGCTCCCCCTGGTGTTCGAGCCGTTCGTGACGACCCGTCCCAACGAGGCGGGAGGGCTCGTCGGCCTGGGACTGTCGATCGTGCGGTCCCTGGTGACGGCACAGGGCGGTGACGTGGACGTCCGGAGCGGTCCCGAGGGGACCACGGTCCGGATCCTCCTGCCCGTCGCCAGGGCCTGACCGGGCCCCGAGCGACGCTCTTCTCGGTTTGGGGCTGCCGGGGCCGAGCCCCAACCCCTATCGTCGGTTCCGTCGGCCCGGACCGCCGTCCCCACAGGGGACCGTGGTTCCCGGACCGGCGTACCCCCCAACACAGAGACCCAGGGACACGCATGGTGGCATGGGAGACGGCGGCGCTGAAGGTGGCGGGCACGGTCGGCAGCAAGGCGGGTCGAGCCTGGCTGTCTCAGAGGTCGGCAGCCGCAGACCGGGACAAGGACCTCACCGAGCTCATCCGGACCACCTTCCGGGACGCGGTCGCGCGCCGGAAGGTCGAGCACCAGTTGGACGGGATCGCCCTTGCGGTGATGGAACGGCTCCAACCCCTTTGTGAGCAGGAGTTTCGTGGGCTCGGCGACGCCGACAGGGCCTCGGTGCTGGCCGAACTGGCCGACACCCTGGAACGCGCAGACCTGTCCGACGACGCTGTGCTCGGCGCCGACGCCGACCCGACCGAGCTGGTACGGCGGATACGCGCCCAGGTGTCGCGCCGACGGTTGGTGCTGGAGCTGGGCGAGGCCGGGGCGCGGATGTTCGACGTCCTCCTGGAGGAGTGCTGCGAGGACTTGCTCCAGATCGTGGTGACACTGCCGCAGTTCACCCCGCGCGCCGCCGCCGAGACGCTGTCGCGGCTGACGGGGATCTCGGAGCAGGTCGCCGCAGCCCTCGCGCGGATACCCCGGCGCACCCTGGACGCCCCCGACGGTGAGGACGACGACGAGGACTTCGGCCGCAGGTACACACGGCACGTCAGCCAGGTGCTCGACAACGTGGAACTGTTCGGAGTCCAGGTCAAGCGATACCGGCCCCGTACCCCCCTGAGCGTGGCCTACATCAGTCTGTCCGTGTCGACCCGGGCGCGGGGCCGGGACCGTGACGCGGAGGCACGGGGGCACCTGACGCTGACGGGGGAGGAGGGCTCCGGGCGGGGAGAGGCGAGGACGGCCACCATGCGGGTGGAGAACGCCCTCGGGAACACCCGGAGGATGCTGGTCCGTGGCGAGGCCGGTTCGGGTAAGAGCACCCTGCTGCGCTGGCTGGCGATCACCGCCGTCCGCGAGGGCTTCGACGGCGACCTGGAGGAGTGGAACGGCTGCACGCCCTTCCTCGTGAAGCTGCGCAGCCACGCACGGGGGGATCTGCCAGGACCGGAACGCTTCCTGGAGGGCACCGCCGATCCCCTGGCCGACCTCATGCCACGGGGATGGGTCCACCGGCGACTGCGTTCGGGTCGCGCGTTGTTGCTGGTGGACGGGGTGGATGAGCTCTCCACGGCCCAGCGCAGGAAAGTGCCGAACTGGCTCCGTGACCTGCTGTCCGCCTACCCCGGGATGCGGGTGATCGTCACCAGCCGACCGGCGGCGGCCAGCGCCCGGTGGTTGTCGAGCGAGGGGTTCGGGACCGCGCACCTGGAACCCATGGGGCCTTCGGACCTGCGCGAACTGATCCGGCAGTGGCACCGGGCTATGGCGGAGGTGCCCCAGCTGCCGTGCGCGGTGGAGGACCTGCCCGGGTACGAGTCGGCGCTCCTGGCGAGGTTGGAGGGGGCACCCCACCTGCGTTCCCTGGCCGCGACCCCGTTGCTGGCGGCGATGCTGTGCGCGCTGAACCTGGACCACAGGACGAGGCTGCCCCGGGACCGTATGGGGTTGTACGCGGCCACGCTGGAGATGCTGCTGGACCGGCGTGACGACGAGCGCGACATCCCCTCCTTCCGTGACGTGGAACTGGACTACGGGCAGAAGCTACGGCTGCTCCAGGACCTCGCCTGGCGGCTGTCGCTGTCGCAGCGTTCCGAGCTGCCGACGCCGGTGGTGCTGCGGCAGGTGGAGGAGCGCCTGTCGACCATGCCGGGGGTGAGGGGGCAGGCGGAGGCGATCACCGAGTTCCTGTTGCAACGGACCGGTGCGCTGCGGGAGCCGGTGGAGGGCCGGGTGGACTTCGTGCACCGGACGGTGCAGGAGTATCTGACCGCCAAGCAGGCGATCTACGACCACGACGTCGAACTGTTGGTGGCGAAGGCACACCTGCCGAGCTGGCGGGAGACGGTGATCATGGCGGCGGGGCACGCCAACCGGCCGCAGCTGGAGGAGTTGCTCGGTGGTGTGTTGGCGCGGATCGGGGTGGAGTCGCAGCACGCTCGGAAGCTGAAGCTGCTGGTGGCCGCGTGTCTGGAGACGGCGCCCACGGTGCCGGTGGGGCTCCGGGACGGGATCGACGCCTGCGTGGACGATCTGGTCCCACCCAGGGACATGGCCACGGCCCGTTCACTGGCCACAGCGGGGGAGATGGTCCTGGACCGGCTGCCGAGGAGCCTGGAGGGGTTGTCGGACGCGCAGGCGAGGGCGACCGTGCGGGCGGTGGCGTTGGTCAACGGAGACCGGGCACTGGAACTGCTGGCGGGAGACGGATACCGAAAGGATCCGAGGAGGGTCGTCCAACGCGAACTGCAGGAGGTGTGGGGCTACTTCGAACCGGACGAGTATGCCCGTAGGGTGTTGGCGGAAGCGCCTTTGGTGGACGGACAGCTGGTCGTCGAGACCCTGGGCCAGATCAATGCTGCGAAACAGATCGCGCGACTGCGAGGCCTGCACAGTCGGGTGACTGCATTGGATGACCTTGGGTTCCTTGGAGGCCTGCCGCCACTGGAGTCGCTGAGATTGGGCAATGGACCTGTCTCTGACATCTCCGCACTCAGTGAGGACGGAGTCGACATCAAGGATCTTTACGTCTCCCTGGCGGCTCGTGCAAGCCTTGATCCCTTGACTCGAATGCCGGAGATTCGCGATCTCGGCGTGGACCTGGACGGTCATGGAGACCTGGGATTCATCTCAGGCCTGCCGAAGCTGAAGTGGTTGAACCTGCTGAACCTTGGCCATGTGGTGGACTACTCTCCCCTCTTGAGTCAGGCTGGTATCGAGGGGTTGTGGCTTGTGGGCTGCACGTACCTGGATGATGTGGATCAGATTCCGCTGAGTCAGGCGATGGATCGGCTCGCACTGGCTGGATCCACGCTTGAGTGTGATCTCGCTGAAGTGTTCTTCAGGGCGCCCAACCTCACTTCCGTGAACCTCAGCGGCTGCTCCTGGGTTCGCGACCTGAGGCCTTTCTCCGATCTCAGACTTAAGAGGCTGTATCTCGAATACGTGGACGCGGTGGAGGATTTGGAGTTCCTTTCCGGACAGTCGGACCTAGTGCAGTTGAACTTGCAGAACACACCCGTTCGTGACCTCAGCGCTTTGGCCCGGTTGGGGAGGCTTGAAACTCTGATGATTGGTGGTTGCAAGAATCTGTCTGACCTGTCGCCACTGGAATCCCTGGAATCCCTGGAACTGCTCGCTCTGGAGAACATGGGATCCGAGATCGATCTGGCCCCGCTTGCGGACAATAAAGATCTTCATATCTGGATCAGTCCTGGCCAGCGTGTCCTCAATCGGAAGGCGTTTCCGGGGAGGATCCTGGAAGTCGGTTGAGGTCCGGCCGGAGCATCCGACGCAGAGGCCTGGGGTCGGAATCGGGGAACCACTGACCTCTCCAGGGCGGTTCGGGTCGTCGTGCCCCAGCGGGCCATCGAGTACCCACGCCCTGTCGGACACCACGGGGCCCCCGAAGAACCTCACACCGCCGCTCCTGGGAGATTCGGTCACCTCCCTCGCGCACCCTCCGACAGCACGCCAGATCCGTGCGGTTGTGGCAAACCTCGCGTCTGGCGACCCCCAGGGCCCCCTGGCGAGACGGTTTTTGTGGAGATCCCACAAAGCCACGGCCACGGCATGAGCAATTCGGGACATTGGTGTACTCCAGCTGATCCACCAAGCTAGAAGCAGGTGCAGGCGGCGCTCCGAGATCCGGACGTCGCCTTCTGCGTTGCAGTACTTGGGAGGGGCATTCGGTGTTCAGTCGTGTCGCCATCGTCAACCGTGGAGAGGCCGCGATGCGGCTCATCCACGCCGTCCGGGACCTCTCGGCGGAAACCGGGGCACGGATCGAGACGGTCGCCCTCTACACCGACGCGGACCGCAACTCGACCTTCGTGCGTGAGGCCGACGTCGCCTACGACCTGGGTCCGGCCTCGGCCCGTCCCTACCTCGACCTCGCGGTCCTCGAACGCGCCCTGTTGGAGACCAAGGCCGACGCCGCCTGGGTCGGCTGGGGCTTCGTCGCGGAGGACCCCGCCTTCGCGGAGCTGTGCGAGCGGATCGGCGTCACCTTCGTCGGCCCCAGCCCCGAGGCGATGCGCAAGCTCGGTGACAAGATCGGCTCGAAGCTGATCGCGGAGGAGGTCGGCGTCCCCGTCGCCCCCTGGAGCCGGGGCGAGGTCGCCACCCTGGAGGAGGCCCTGCGCGCGGGCGACGAGATCGGCTACCCGCTGATGCTCAAGGCGACGGCGGGCGGCGGCGGACGCGGCATCCGCATGGTCGCCTCCGCCGAGGACCTGACCGACGCCTACGAGCGCACCAGTCAGGAGGCGCTGCGCGCCTTCGGGTCCGGCGTGGTCTTCCTGGAGCGCCTGGTCACGGGCGCCCGACACGTCGAGGTGCAGGTCATCTCCGACGGCCAGGGCACCGCGTGGGCGCTGGGCGTGCGCGACTGCTCCGTGCAGCGCCGCAACCAGAAGATCATCGAGGAGTCCGCCTCCCCGGTCCTGGACCCCGATCAGGCCGACGAACTCAAGGCCTCCGCCGAGCGCCTCGCCGTGGCCGTCGGCTACCGGGGCGCCTGCACCGTCGAGTTCCTCTACCACCCCGGTGAGCGGCTGTTCGCCTTCCTGGAGGTCAACACCCGCCTCCAGGTCGAGCACCCCATCACCGAGATCACCACCGGCACCGACCTGGTCCGCATGCAGCTGTTCGTGGCCTCCGGCGGGAAGCTGGAGGGCACCCAGCCCGCGGAGGTCGGGCACGCCGTGGAGGCCCGGCTCAACGCCGAGGACCCCGACCGCGACTTCGCGCCCTCCCCGGGCCGCATCACCCGCCTGGACATGCCCTCCGGCCCCGGCATCCGCGTCGACACCGGCGTGCGCGAAGGCGACAGCATCCCCGCCGACTTCGACTCGATGATCGCGAAGATCATCGCCTACGGCCGCGACCGCGACCAGGCGCTGGGCCGCCTCCGCCGCGCCATGTCCGAGACCACCGTCATCATCGAGGGCGGCGCGACCAACAAGAGCTTCGTCCTCGACCTGCTCGACCAGCCCGAGGTGATCGACGGCAGCGCCGACACCGGGTGGATCGACCGCGTGCGGGCCGAGGGCCGCCTCGTCGCCCACCGGCACTCCGGCGTCGCCCTGGCGGCGGCCGCCATCGAGGCCTACCGCGACGAGGAGGAGGCCAGCCGCCAGCAGCTGCTGTCCACCGCGCACGGCGGCCGTCCCCAGGTGCAGCACGACACCGGCCGACCCCTGGACCTAAAGCTCCGTGGCGTGAGCTACCGGGTGAGCGTCGCCCGGATCGGGCACAACCGGTTCCGTGTCGGAGTCTCCGGCGGCGGCGACGTCCACCCCGCCGACGTCGACGTGGAGCGGTTCGACGACCACAGCGGTCACATCACCGTCAACGGCCGCCGGTTCCGGCTCGTGTCAGCCACGCACGGCCCGGTCCACCTGGTCGAGATCGACGGCGTCACCCACCGGGTCAGCCGCGACGAGGGCGGCGTCGTCCGCTCACCCGCCCCCGCACTGGTGGTCGCCACCCCGCTGGCCGTCGGTGACGAGGTCGAGTCTGGCGCACCGATCCTGGTCCTGGAGAGCATGAAGATGGAGACGGTGCTGCGCGCGCCGTTCCGCGCCCGCGTGCGCGAGTGCCCAGTGGCGGTCGGCGGCCAGGTCGAGACCGGCGCCCCGCTGATGCGTCTGGAGCCCCTGGGCGACGACGACGCCGAGGACACCGACGCCCGGGACGAGGTCGTCGAGATCGACCTGCCCGCACCGGTTCCGGCAGCCTCCGCCGGTGCCCGCGCCGACCAGGGCCTGAGCGACCTGCGCGGCCTGCTGCTGGGCTTCGACTTCTCCCCGGAGGAGCGCACGCGTGTGCTCGCCGACTACCTCACCGCACGGGAGGAGCTCGGCGCGGAGCCGATCGAGGGCGAGCTCGACCTGCTCACCGTCTTCGCGGACCTGTCCGAGCTGAGCCGCAACAAGCCCGGCGGCGCCGTCGACGCCGAGCAGGACCACCGGGTGCACAGCCCCCGCGAGTACTTCCACAGCTACCTCCAGAGCCTCGACGTCGAGCGCGCCGGGGTGATCGAGGGCTACCAGAACAGGCTCACCCGGGTCCTCTCCCACTACGGCGTCACCGACCTCGACCGCACCCCGGAGCTGGAGGACGCGGTCTTCCGGATCTTCCTCGCCCAGCAGCGCATGGGCGGCTACGTCACGATCGTGGCGGAGCTGCTGCGCCGCTGGCTCGCGGACGCCCCGCCGCAGGAGCCGCTGGGCGAACGCGCCGGGCTCGCCCTGGAGCACCTGATCGAGGCCACGCAGGTCCGCTTCCCTGCCGTGTCCGACCTCGCCCGAGGCGTGGTGTTCCGCTGGTTCACCCAGCCGCTGCTGCGCCGCAACCGCGCCAGGGTCTACGCGGCCGTCCGTGACGAGCTGCGCCACCTGGACCGCGAACCGCACTCCCCGGACCGCGCCGACCGAATCCAGACCATGGTCGCCAGCTCCGAGCCGCTGGTGCGCCTGATCGGTCAGCGGATCGGCCGACCCGGCAAGGACCACGCCCCGCTGCTCGAGGTCCTGACCCGCCGCTACTACGGCAACCGCGGCCTGTCCGAGGTCACCGCGAGCCAGAGCGGCGGCTGCCAGCTCGTCACCACCGAGCACACCAACGCCCACGGGGTGACCCGTGTGGTCGCCACCGCCGTGGACCTGGCGGACCTGCCCGACGCCCTCGGGGCCGTCGCGGAACTGGCCGCCGACGCCCCGGAACACGGTCTGGTCGCCGACCTGTACGTGACCTGGGAGGACCAGCCGGACGCCGACGCCATGGCGGTGCGGCTCGCCGGGATCCTGGCCGACCACACGCTGCCCAAGGGCGTTCGCAGGGTTACCGCCACCGTCGCCGGGACCAGCGGCGCGGTCATGCACCACCACTTCACCTTCCGTCCGGAGGACGGGGCGCTGGTCGAGGACCGCCTGATTCGGGGCCTGCACCCGCAGATCGCGCAGCGGCTCCAGCTCCAGCGGCTACGCGAGTTCGACCTCACCCGTCTGCCGTCCGCCGACGAGGAGGTCTACCTGGTCAAGGCCGTGGCGCGCAGCAACCCGTCCGACGAGCGGCTGATCGCGCTGGGCCAGGTCCGTGACCTCACCCCGCTCCGCGACGCCGACGGACGCCTGGTCGCGCTTCCGGCCGTGGAGGGCACGCTCGCCGCCTGCCTGGACGCCATCCGCAACATCCAGGCGCAGCGCCCGCACAACAAGCGCTTCGACACCAACCGCATCCTGATGTACGTGTGGCCGCCCACCGAGCTGAGCATCGATGAGCTCAACGCCCTGGTGGAGCGCATCCTGCCGACCACCGACGGCGCCGGGCTGGAGGAGGTCCAGTTCGTGGCCCGCCAGCGCACCGAGGCGGGCGAGCTCACCGAGATGGCCGTGCGCGTGGCCCTGGACCCGGGCAGCGACGCCCGCGTCCACGTCGGAGAACCGTCCACCGAGCCGGTGCTGCCGCTGGACGACTACCGCCAGAAGGTCCTGCGGGCCGCCCGACGCGGAACCGTCTACCCGTACGAGCTCACCGACATGCTCACCGGGCCCGAGGGCGCCTTCGTCGAGCACGACCTCGACGAGAACGGCCTGCTGGTGCCGGTGGACCGGCCCCGGGGGCGCAACACGGCGGCGATCGTGGCCGGTGTGGTCACCACACCCACCGAGCGCCACCCCGAGGGCGTCACCCGCGTGGTCCTGCTCGGTGACCCGACCAAGGCGCTGGGCGCGCTGTCCGAGCCGGAGTGCTCGCGGGTCATCGCCGCGATCGACCTGGCCGAGAACATGCGGGTGCCCCTGGAGTGGTTCGCCCTCTCCGCCGGTGCGCGCATCTCGATGACCTCCGGCACCGAGAACATGGACTGGGTCGCGGCCGCGCTCAAGCGGATCGTGGAGTTCACCCAGGACGGCGGCGAGATCAACATCGTGGTCGCGGGGATCACCGTCGGAGCCCAGCCGTACTGGAACGCCGAGGCGACGATGCTCATGCACACCAAGGGCATCCTGGTGATGACACCGGACTCCGCCATGGTGCTCACCGGCAAGCAGTCGCTGGACTTCTCCGGCGGTGTGTCGGCCGAGGACAACTTCGGTATCGGCGGCTACGACCGGGTGATGGGCCCCAACGGCCAGGCGCAGTACTGGGCGCCGAACCTGCCCGCCGCCCGCGACGTGCTGATGGCGCACTACGACCACACCTACGTGCTGCCGGGCGAGGAGGGTCCGCGCCGGGCGGTCACGAGCGACCCCGACCACCGGGACGTCTCCGACTTCCCGCACTCCGTGGAGGGCAGCGACTTCACCACGGTCGGGGAGATCTTCTCCGCCGAGCACAACCCGGACCGCAAGAAGCCGTTCGACATCCGCACGGTGATGCGGGCCCTGGCCGACCAGGACCACCCGGTGCTGGAGCGCTGGGCCGGGATGGCCGACGCCGACACCTCGGCGGTGCAGGACGCGCACATCGGCGGTTGGCCGGTCTGCCTGGTGGGCATCGAGTCCCGTTCGGTGGCGCGGCGCGGGTTCCCGCCCACCGACGGTCCCGACACCTACACGGCGGGCACGCTGTTCCCGCGCTCGTCCAAGAAGACCGCGCGCGCGATCAACGCCGCCTCGGGCAACCGCCCGCTCGTGGTGCTGGCCAACCTGTCCGGGTTCGACGGTTCGCCGGAGTCGATGCGCAAGCTCCAGCTGGAGTACGGCGCGGAGATCGGCCGGGCGATCGTCAACTTCGACGGCCCGATCGTGTTCTGCGTGATCTCCCGCTACCACGGTGGCGCGTTCGTGGTGTTCTCCAAGGCGCTGAACCCGAACATGACGGTGCTGGCCCTGGAGGGGTCGTTCGCGTCGGTTCTGGGTGGTGCCCCGGCCGCGGCGGTGGTGTTCGCCGGTGAGGTGAACAAGCGCACCGCGACGGACCCGCGCGTGACCGCGTTGCAGACCCGGGCGTCGGAGGCCGGAGCCGCCGAACGCGCCGAGCTCAACGCGGAGCTGTCCGAGGTGCAGGCCTCGGTCCGCGCCGAGAAGCTGAGCGAGGTCGCGACGGAGTTCGACGGCGTGCACAGCATCCAGCGCGCGGTCGAGGTGGGTTCGGTCGACGCCATCATCAGCGCCGCCGAGCTGCGCCCGAGCATCATCGACGCCATCGCCAAGGGCATGAAGCGCTAGAAGGTACCGGAGCGGCCAGCCCCCTCTCCGGGGGCTGGCCGTTCCCGCGTTCGTCGGCCGGTCCGATGAACAAGAGGAGATGGCGGACCGCACCGTCGCAGGTCAGTAACCGTGAGCCCCGCGCACGCAGGGATGGACCGGGGATCGCGACGATCCGGGCGCGGATCAACGCGTGAGCCCCGCGCGCCCGTGGTGAGTGCCGACTTCAGGTAGCCGGGCCGCCCCTGCGACGTCACGATGACGCAGCGTCAGCCGGGCAGTTCGGTCGCGAGTCGGCGGGTGGCCTCGATGCCGTCCGGGCCGGGCAGCTGCAGGTCGAGCAGGGCCGAGTCCGGACGGACCCGCAGGGTCGTGGCCAGGGGCCGAAGCGGCCGGGCCGATCACCTCGAGGTCCTTTTCCAGGACAGGCGGCCCTACGACGGCGTCCCGGATGAGGTGTTCGTTGTCAGCTTCGAGCAGCCGGATCACGTGGAGCCTCCGCGCAGCGGGACCGTGGCCTCCAAACGGAACCAGGCGCCTTCGTGGCGGGCTGTGACCCGGCCCCCGAACGCGCCCATCCGTTCGGACATCGTGTTCAGCCCGGTTCCCTCGGTGGTCCGCGTGGGGATCCGACCCCGGCGGACCGGTCCACCACGGCACTGCCTAGGTCCGTGTGCACGGCCGTGGCGAGGAGGAAGGTGGCCGTGTTCAGCAGCGCGTCGAGGACGACGGCGACTTCCAGGCCTCCGGGCCGCCAGGTGATGACGGCCAGGCTGACCGCGAGCGTGAAGTACCAGAGCGACCGCGCCGCCATCGAGACCGCGGCAGGACGGGAGGCCTCCCTCGCCGGGCACGCCGAGGTGGGGTTCGAGCACCTCCTGCTGGGTGCCGTGCCCTCGTCAGCGGCGGTCCCGAAGCCCGTTCCCTGATGGACGCCGGGCTGGGTCTGACGAAGGCGCGCGCCGCCGTCAGCGCCCTGGGGCCGCCGCCTAGGGTCCGCCCAGGAGGGTGGACACCCGCTCGGCCTCGGCGGTCAGGAGGGACCCCAGTTCCTCCACGCGGGCCTGGTCCAGGCGGTAGGCGGGGCCCACCACGCTGAGCACGGCGACGATTCCCGTGGCCGCGTGTACCGGGGCGGCGATGGCCATGACCTCGGGTTCCACGGTGGAGGTCGCGGCCGTGAACCCCTCGGGCGGAAGGGTGCCGCGCAGGACCCGGCCGACGGCCGAACCGTCCTGCGGGAAGCGGTGCCCCACCCAGCTGACGTGCCGGATCGTGTGGCTGCCCTCGGCCTGGGCGATGTACAGGACCCCCTGGTCCGGGGTGCCCACACAGAGGTAGCTGGACTCGCCTGTGGCCCTTGCCAGCTCCGCCAGGGACGGCTGGGCGAAGGTGACCAGCGAGTCGTGGCTCAGGGCCTTCGCGCCGATGCCGATCAACCGGTGGCCCGGGCGGAACGCGCCGTCCTCCCCTCGGAGGGCGAACCCCGTGGACTCCAGGGTGCGGAGCAGGCGCAGCGCCGTGCTCGGCGCCAGGTCGGTCCGGCGCGCGCACTCGGTGAGTGAGGCCTCTCCCTCTTCGGCGACGACCGCCAGGAGTTCCAGGGCCCTTTCGACGGTCCGGGTCGACTGCTCAGCCACGGGCTTCCTCCGCTGAGAAATCCGCCCGGGAGACGGGCGAAGATCGGGTTGTTTTCATACAATGGAACCATGCTGCCATCTGATGGCAGAACCTGGAGGGAGGCGGGCATGCTGAGCCTGGACGGATCGCCTCTGGACCGCGGTCGGATCACGCGTGTGGCCCGGTTCGGGGAACCCGTCTCGATCACCTCCGAGGCCTGGGCCCGGGTGGCGGCCGCGCACCGTGCGGCCGAGCGGGCCGCCGGACGGGGGCCCGTGTACGGACGCAACACGGGGGTGGGGGCCAACCGGGACGTCGCCGCCGGGGTGGACGGGCACGGCCGACGCCTGCTGCGGAGCCACGCGGCCGCGGGCGGGGCTCCGTTGCCGGAGGACGCGGTCCGCGCGATGCTCGTCGTGCGGATCAACCAGATCGCGGTGGGTGGCTCCGGGGTGTCCCCGCGAACGACCCGGGCGCTGCTGAGGATGCTGAACACCGGTGCCCTCCCCGAGGTCCGCGAGCACGGCGGCGTGGGCACGGGCGACCTCGCGGCGCTCGCCGGGACGGGGCTCGCTCTGCTGGGGGAACGCCCCGCGAGCGCCCCCTGGGTTCCCATGGGACGGTTCCCCGGGACGGACGCGCTCGCGCTGGTCAGCAGCAACGCCCTGACCATCGGCAGGGCCGCGCTCGTGGTCGCGGACCTGGAACCGCTGCTGCGGGTGGCCACGGTGACCACGGCGTTGTCGGCCCTGGCCTGCCGCGCCAACCCGGAGGCCTTCTCCGCGGAGGCCGCCCGCGCGGCCGTCGCGCCGGGCGCGGCCACCGTCGCCCGGGACCTGCGGGAACTCATGGGCCCCGTCCGGCCGGCCCGGGTCCAGGACTCCTTCGGGTTCCGTGCCGCGCCCCAGGTGCAGGGGGTCGTCGTCGACGCCCTGGCCGACCTCGCGGCGCACGTCGGCGCGCTGACCGCCACCGCGCAGGAGAACCCGCTCGTGGTGGGGGAGGGGGTCGTGCACCACGGCGGGTTCCACATGGCGGCCCTGACCCTGCGCCTGGACGCCCTCCGGCTCGCCCTGGCCCAGGCGGCCCCGGCGTTGCTGGGGCGCCTGCGGGCCCTGTCCGACCCGGAGGTCACCCGACTGCCCGCCTTCCTCGCCACGGGATCGGCGGGCTCCTCGGGCACGATGATCGTCGAGTACACGGCGGCCTCCGCCTACGGTGTCCTGCGCGCCGCCGCCGCTCCGGCGTCCCTGGAGACCGTGGTCCTCTCCCGGGGCGCGGAGGAGGACGCGAGTTTCGCCCCGTTGGCCGTGCGGCAGTCGGAGACCGCCACCACGGCCCTGCGCACTCTGCTGGCCTGCGAACTCCTCACGTCGCTGCGGGCGCTGGCGATGCGGGGGAGCGACACGGCGGTGTTCCACCGGGCCTGGCACGCCTTCCGCGCGCAGGGCGGTGGCGACGCGGACACCGATGACCGCGACCTCCAGGCGGACCTGGACGCGGCCGAGCGCGCGCTGCCGCAGCTCGGTGCACCGCCGGTACCGCGGTCGGACCCGGTTCCGGAGCGGTCGGAGGCGAGCGGGTTCTGACCGGAGTACGGGACCGGGGGAGTGTCGGGTGGGTGCGCCCCACCCACCCTCACGACTTCCGGCCCGGACCGCCCCGGCCTAGCCTTGAGCCATGGGCATCGACCGTAGCTCCGATCCCCGGTCCCACCTCGGGGAGTTCCTGAGCGCCAGACGTTCACGGCTGCGCCCCGAGGACCTCGGACTGGTCGTGTACGGCCGCCGCAGGGTTCCCGGTCTCCGCCGCGAGGAGGTGGCGCTTCTGGCCGGGGTCAGCACCGACTACTACATGCGCCTGGAACAGGGCCGCGAACGCCACCCCTCCACGCAGGTGGTCGAGGCGCTGGCCAGGGCGCTGGACCTGGACGGGGACGCCACGGAGCACCTGCGTCGACTCGCGCGCGCCGGAGGACGCCCGAGCGGGCGGGCCCGCCGGGACACACGGGTCTCCCCGCACCTGGCCCGCCTCCTCGAACGCTGGAGTGACACTCCGGCCTTCGTGCTGGACCACCCCCTGGACGTCCTGGCGCGCAACCGCCTCGCCGAGGCCCTGCACGCCGACTTCACGCTGGACGACAACCTGGCGCGTATGGTCTTCCTCGATCCGGCGGCGCGGCGCTTCCACCGTGAGTGGCGCCGGACCGCCTCGGCGACCGTCGCCGAACTCCACCGCGCGGCGGGCCTGACCCCGGACGATCCCCGGCTGAACGAGGTCGTCGGCGAGCTCGCGCTCAAGAGCGAGGAGTTCCGTTCCCTGTGGGCACGGCACGACGTGCGGGGCAAGACGGGCGACGCCAAACCGCTGCACCACTCCGAGGCGGGCGACCTGGACCTGCGTTACGACAGCTTCACCGTCAACGGCGCCCCCGGCCAACAGCTGATCGTCTACCAGGCGGAACGGGGCAGTGCCTCGGAGGGTGCGCTGGCCCTGCTCGGCTCCCTGCACGCCGATCCCCACGTCGGGGGCGACCAGGCGGTCCGGGACCGGAACGGTCGGCGCCGGTTCGAGTGAGACCGGGGCCCCGGGCGGCGCCGCCCCGTCACTGGGAGTCGCGCACCAGGGATGACGGCGACCTGGTCGCCTCGGCCCGGCGGGACGAGACTTCGGGTGACGGCGGTGGAGCCCCCTCCACCGCGCCGCACTCGACGGAGGAGACACTCCATGAGCTCCGAGACCACCACACACCACCCGGGGAGTCCCCTCGCCCTGGAGGAGATCCGGCGCCGGGCCGACGACCCCGGGCGTCGCGTCCTCTTCACCAACGCGACCGTCGTCACCATGGACCCGGAGATCGGGACGCTGGAACGGGCGGACGTCCTGGTCGAGGGGGACTCGATCGCCCGGGTGGGTCCCGTCCCGGAGGCGGGGGACGCGGTGGTGATCGACGCGACGGGCACGATCATCACTCCGGGTTTCGTGGACACCCACCGGCACGCCTGGCAGTCCCAGCTGCGCCGGATCATGCCGGACGTGGACGACCTCGTGGACTACGTGACCACCACCCTGGCCGGGTACGCGCCCCTCTACGAGCCCCGGGACATGTACGTCGGCACCCGGCTGGCCGCCCTGTCGGCGATCGACGCCGGCATCACCTGCATGCTCGACTTCTCGCACAACTCGAGGTCGCGCGAGCACTCCGACGCGGCGGTCCGGGCCCTGGTGGACAGCGGCGTCCGCGGGGTCCACGCCGCGATGGGGCCGCACTTCGGTGACTGGGACCAGCAGTGGCCCGGGGACCTCGCCCGACTCCGTGAGGAGTACGGGGGCGGGTCGGACCGGATGCTGACCCTGCGGGTCGGGGCGCTGGCCACCGACGAGATCGCCGGGCCGTCCCTGGCCTACGGGCCCGGACTGGCGCGCGTCGCCAGGGAGCTGGACGTCGGGGTCAGCGTCGACGCCGTCCTCGGCGCCTCGTCCTCCCGTGCGGTGCGGGACTGGGCCCGGCAGGGGCTCCTGGGCCCGAACGTCACCCTGATCCACGCGACCGGCCTGACCGACGAGGCGTGGAGGCTGATCGGGGAGACCGGGACCACGGTCTCCCTGGCGCCGACCTCCGACGCCCAGATCGGTCTGGAGACCGCGGTCCCCGCCGTCGACGAGGCACTGGCCGTGGGTGTGCGCCCCGGGCTCAGCGTCGACGTGGAGGTGGCCCTGGCCGGGGACATGTTCACCCAGATGCGGGCCCTGCACACCGTGCAGCGGATGCGCGCGGTCAACGCCGCCTACGGCACCGACGCCGAACCGGTCCGGATCGGCGTGGACGACGTGCTGGACTTCGCCACCCTCCAAGGCGCACGGACCAACGGTCTGGCCGGGGTGACCGGGTCGCTCACCCCCGGCAAACGCGCCGACCTCCTGGTCATCGCCGCCGAGGACCTGAACAACATGCCGCTGAACGACCCGGTCGGCACCGTGGTCCTGGGCGCGGACGCCCGCAACATCGTCACCGTCCTTGTCAACGGCGAGCCGCGCAAGTGGGGCGGGAGGGTGCTGGACGTCGATCTGGACGCCCTGCGGGGAGAGGTCCGCGTCTCACGGGACCGGCTCCTCGGCCCGGCGGGGTCCGGGAGAGGACCGCGCGAGCGACACCGTACGAACGCCCGACGCGTGAACGCCACCGGGCGAGGTCAGGACACACGGAGCAACACGAACGGCCTCCCGACGACCGCTCCCGAGTCGAGCGCCCCGAGCCCCGCGACCCGGCCGGGTCGCGACGAGGCGTTGCTGGCCCGATTGGGCGACCCGGGCGGACACCCGGTGCTGCTGACGGGCGGCGTCGTCATCACCAACAACCCGCTGATGGGCGACTGGACGCGGGCGGACGTCCTCATCGGAGGAGGGGTGATCGTCGGGGTCGGTCCGGGCCTGCTGACGGCGGCTGGCGACGACGGCATGATCGTGGTCGACTGCTCGGGCACCGTCGTCCTGCCCGCCACCCTCGATCTCACCCGCGACGACGCGGGGGGCACCCTGACCCCGGGCGGGCCCGCGGACGTCGCCGTGTTCCGGTACGCCGACGCGCCCGGTGCCCCCGAGGGAACCGCCCCGGCCGGGGACGGCCGCCTCGACGTGCAGATCACCGGCGGGCGGGTCCGCGTCTGGGACGGGCGGCCGGTCCAGGAGCCGGACGCCGACCCGGGTCGGGTGAAGGAGCCCGTCCACGACCCGCTCCACCCCCACACGGGGCTGTGGGTGGAGGAGAACGGGTTCGTCCGCCAGGAGCTGCTGCCGAACGGTCGCTACGACGAGGCGCGTGGAGACAGGGAGAGCGCCTACACCGGCCGGTACTGGGTCGACGGATCCCGGATCGACTACCTCGACGACCTGGGTTTCTGGGCTTTCGGGGAGTTCGACGGAGACGTGCTGCACCACGCGGGGTACCGCTTCACCAGGCGCTGAGGTCTCGCGGACACAGGCGAACGGTCACGGTTGGAGGTGGACGGTGCCGCCCGGGGCTCAGCGGAGGACGTCGAAGACCTGCTTCTGCACGCCGTTGGCGTACACCTCGTGTTCGACGAGGCCGAGCCGGGTGAGGTCCTGGTCGGTGTCGCTGAACAGGCGCCTGCCCGCTCCCAGGAGCACCGGGAAGACCAGCAGGTGGTAGCGGTCGACCAGTCCGGCATCGGCGAGGGAACGGCCCAGCGTGGCGCTGCCGTGGACGGAGAGCGGTCCGCCCTCGGTCCGCTTGAGTTCCGCGACGTCCTCGACGGTCCGCAGGATCGTGGCGGGCCAGCGCGGGTCCTCCTCGGTGAGCGTGGTGGACACGACGTAGCGGGGCTTGGAGTTGTATCCCGCGAACTCCTCCCTACGGGGCCAGATCGGGGCGAACGCCTCGTAACTGCGCCGACCCAGGAGCAGGGCACCCGCCTCGTCCTGTTCACGGCCCTTGATCTCGAAGGCCGCCTCGTCCATCTCCACGGAGCTCACGGTCCAGCCGGAGTTGCGGTATCCGGGCTCCCCTCCCGGGGCCTCCATGACCCCGTCGACGGAGACGAAGGCGGTGACGATCAGGTCGCGCATGCGGGTTCCTCACGCTGGGGTGCCGCTGTCCCGAGATGTGTACCACCGACCGCGGACCATCCGGGGAAGGAGCGCCTCCACGGGGGTGGCGTGCCGAACACGCCGGGCGCCGACGTGGGTTGATCCGGGTGTCCGTGGGTGACAGGCTCCTGCACGAGGAGGCCGCCGCGACAACGGCGTCGCGGCGGCCCCCTCCTCGGTCAGCTCTCGGTCGGCGGTTCCTCACCGAGGAAGAAGGCCGTGGTCCGGTCCCGCGCCGCCTCGGCGTCGGGTCGCG
Organism: Nocardiopsis eucommiae; assembly: GCF_965344335.1. Taxonomy (NCBI): domain Bacteria; kingdom Bacillati; phylum Actinomycetota; class Actinomycetes; order Streptosporangiales; family Nocardiopsidaceae; genus Nocardiopsis; species Nocardiopsis eucommiae. The sequence goes on along the minus strand of NZ_CBDRIY010000010.1, from coordinate 966 downwards.
GGGTTCCGATCGTCACGCTGCACTCCGCCCAGCGGGCGCTGCTCGCCGTGACGAAACGGCGGCCCTCGTCCGTGGCCTCCCACCCCTCGGCCTCCTGGGGCATGTTCGTGCCCGTGCGCAGGTACTGCGCCAGTCCGAGCAGGGCCAGGTCCCAGCCCACACCGGTGGCCCCCGGACCGAACTGCCGCCAGAACTGGGCCTCCATGTCCGCGTACGCGCTGTGTTCGAGGGTCAGCCGCGCCTGGTCGCCGTCGGGGTCCACCCGGACCGCGATCCAGCTGACGCCGCCGCCGAACTCCCAGGTGGCGGTGAAGGAACGCGGTGGCTGACAGGTCTCGATGGTCCCGTTGGCGTTGCCCTCCACCTGGTAGTGGCCGCCCTGGCGCAGGTCGCCCGTGACCGGTGCGAACCAGCGGGGGAGCCGTTCGGTGGAGGTGCACGCGTCCCACAGGTCCTCGACCGTGGTGGCGTAGCGCTGGCTGATGGTGGACACCAGCGTCGGCTGTCGGTCGCGTTCCCCGGTGTCCAGCCTGCGGGAGACCGCCTCGATCTGTCCGTCCACGTCGACGGGTGTGCGCTCACTCATGGTCACTCCTGGGTGCGTCGTTGTCGCTTTCCCCGCGCGATCTCGGTCTCCAGGGCCGCGAGGCGCGGCACCCAGAAACGGCGGAACGGATCCAGCCAGTCATCCACGGGCCGCAGCGCCTCGGCGTCGACCGAGTACAGCCGCCGGGTGCCTTCGGCGCGCACGGTGGCGAAGCCGTGGTCCCGCAGGACCCGCAGGTGCTGGGAGACGGCGGGCTGGCTGATGCCGAACTCCTCGCGGACCACCGTGGTGAGTTCGCCGGAGCTCAGCTCCCCGTCGGAGAGCAGCTCGAGGAGCCGCCGTCTGACCGGGTCACCGAGGACGTCGAAGGCATGCATGACCAGAGTATATCAATCTACGCTTATATAAGTGGATGCTGA